>SHYW01000006.1 GCA_009692615.1 Deltaproteobacteria bacterium
CTGCCGCCGGCGCGCGCGAGCTGCGCGACGTCGACTTACGTTTAGCTCATATGGACAAGCTCGGCATCGACGTCCAAGTGCTGTTCAACACCATGTGGATCGCCCGGGTCGCCGACAAAGCGGAGGCCGAGATCGCGCTCTGCGGCTCGTGGAACCGCTGGATGGCCGACATGTGGAAGGCCGGCAAAAATCGCCTGCGTTATTCCTGCGTCGTGCCAGCGATGACGCTAAGCGAAGCGGTACAGCAAATGCGCTTCGCCAAGAAGAACGGCGCCGTCGCCGTTAGCTTGCGGCCATTTGAGAATGACCGGCATCTGGTCGATCCCTATTTCTATCCGATCTACGAAGAAGCGATCCGGCTCGATCTCGCCGTCGCCGTGCACATCGCCAACGGCAGCCCGGCACTGATGGAGCAATTCAAACCTCGCTACGACAAGATGGGCGGCTTCGCCCAGTTCCGCGTCCCGACGGTGATCACTTGTTTGTCGGTGATGATGAGCGAGCTGCCAAAAACATTTCCAAAACTGCGTTGGAGCTTCGTCGAAGCGTCGGCGCAATGGGTGCCCTGGGTGGTCAAGGAAGCGACGCGGAGAAGCGGCAGCAAGGGCTTCCCCAAGCTGCCCTTCAAGGATTTCAATATTTACGTCACCACCGAAACCAACGACGACTTCGACTTCGTGCTGCGCTACGCCGGCGAAGACAATGTCGTCATCGGCACCGACTTCGGCCACACCGACGCGTCGAGCGAAGTCGACGCCATCGATATTTTCCGAGCGAACAAAGAAGTCACCGATCCGGTGAAGAGGAAAATCTTGGACGACAACCCGCGCCGGCTGTACGGCATATGATTTGTTCAGTTAAACATTTTCGAGATCTGTAGCGTGCGCCACGCGCGCCGGCGTGCGAATGGTGCGCGTACGCACCCTACAGTGAGAACTCGCCCGTTTGACTGGCCAAGGCTGCTAATCAATATTCAGCGGAATTGAAATTTGCTTTCAAAGGATCGCACCAGCATGCCCAAAGACCTCCGCAGTTTCATCGCCGAGCTGGAAGCCAAACATCCCGAAGAAGTCGCGCGCGTCGCAAAATCGATTTCGCCGCGCTATGAGATCACCGCGCTGCTCACCCAATTGGAAAAAGCCAAACGGTTCCCGCTGCTCATCTGCGAGAAAGTCGCAGGCGGCGATGCACCGGTGGTGATCAACGCGCAAGCGAGCCGCAAACTGATGGCGCTGGCGTTGGATTGCAAGCAAGATGATTTAGCGGCGAGATTCACCGAGCGCCAAGGTAAACCGATCGCGCCGGTCGAAGTCTCCGACACGCCGGTGCACGAAGTGGTCAAACTCGGCGACGACATCGATTTGGCAAAAATCCCGCTGCTCACCCACTACGATGTCAACGCGGCGCCGTATGTAACGGCGGGCATCGTCGTCGCCGCCGATCCCGACAGCGGCGTGAGAAATACCAGCTACAATCGGCTGATGATGGCGGGCAAGCGCGAGCTGCGCATCTTCATGGCCATCGGCCGCCACCTGTGGACGCTGCACAATAAAATGGAACGGCGCAACGAAGCGCTGCCGATCGCGATTGTCGTCGGTGTCCATCCGTTGTTTTCACTCGGCGCCCAGGCGTTCACGCCGTCGACGGATGATGAATACGCGGTCATCGGCGGCATGATGAACGAACCATTGCGCGTGGTGAAAGCCAAGACCGTGCCGATCTTAGTTCCCGCCGACGCGGAACTGATTATTGAAGGAAATATTTTGCCCAACGTCCGCCGCGAAGAAGGACCGTTCGGAGAATTCACCGGCCACGCGGTGTCGAAGGATGACCGCCCGGTGATCGAAGTGACCGCGATCACCCATCGCAAGAATTATCTTTTCCAAGACGTTCACGCCGGCTACACCGAGCATAAACTCATGGGCGCCGTGCCGCGCGAGGCGGCGCTGATTCGCGCCGTGCGCCAGACCGTGCCGACGGTGAAAAGCGTCTGTATGCCGGTGTCGGGCAACTGCCGCTTTCACGCGTATATATCGATTGCCAAGCGCGGCCCTGGCCAAGCGAAGAACGCCATCTGCGCCGCCTTCGCCGCCGACATGTTGCTCAAACATGTGGTGATCGTCGACGACGACATTGATGTCTTTGACGAAGAACAAGTTCTCTGGGCGGTGTCGAACCGTTTTCAAGCCGACAAAGATTTGGTCGTCATCGCCAACGCCCAAGGCAGCGAGCTCGATCCCTCCGCCGGCCCCGGCGGCGTCAACGCGAAAATGGGCCTCGATGCAACCAAGCCGTTAACCGGCTTCGCGCCGGAGCTGCGCGTGCCGGAAGAAGTGATGAAGAAGATTCGCCTGGAAGATTTTCTGCCCAAGTTTAAAAAAATGTAGGGGCGACCGGCCGGTCGCCCTTTTGCTCGCATAGCACAACGAGAACTGGCCTAACTTAAAGAAAATTTCGTGCCGACACCATTCGCCACCGCCCACCGGTAAGCCCACGCCGCCGCCACCGTGTCCCAGATCGGCATGCCGATGGATTCGAAGACAACGGTTTCGTTTTCACTGACACGCGCGGGAGTTTTACCGACGATCACGTCGCCCAACTCGCCGGCGATCTTTTCCGCCGACCAACTGCCGTCGGCGATCATTGACATATAAGGCTGGCGCGGTGCCTCGCCGCCGAGCAATTCTTCTTTCCACGAAACGATCACACGGGAATTCGCCACCGTCTCACGCGGCAATTGGCCGCTGGTAATTGAAATGACTAAAGCGCCCGGCTGAATCCACTGCGGATCAATCACCTGTGATCGTGAACTTGTCGCCAAACTGACAATCGGCATGTTTTCCACCGCGGCCCGCGCACTGCCCGCCGCTTCGACTTCAATGCCGAGCCACGAACTCATCTCGCGCGCGAACGACTCACGATGTTCTTTGGTCGAACTGAATATTTTGACTCGTTTCAATGATGGAACCGCACGGGCGATCGCCACCAACTGGCCGCGCGCTTGCCGGCCGCTGCCGAGGAGGCCCAAGCGATCGGCGCCCTTGGGCGCTAAATATTTGCCCGCCACCCCGCCCGGCGCGCCGGTGCGCCAGATGTTTAAATTTTTCCCCGCCACCAGCGCCAGCAAATCGCCGCGCTCGCCGTCGAAGAGCAAGATAAAATACGAATCCTTCGCGCCGCGAAACAGCGCGCTGACGCGCATCCCCTGCCCTGCCCCTGGCACGGCGGAAGTCATGATGCGATATTTTTTCTTGCCGTCGAGCAAACTGGTTTCGACGCGGGCTAGACCGGCGTTGGCGCCGCTACTTTGCGCCCGCAGCGAATCCTCGATCAGCGGCAACAAGTCATCCATGCGCGCTGGCGCGCCATAGAGCGGCGCCAAGTCTTTTTCACTCAAGATGATTGGCATTCTCTTCTCCTAGCGTTCTCTTACTTCTCGCATACAATTAACGGGTGCCGAAGAACTCGCTGACTGGTCGAAGTCAGTCTCGTCTCAGCAAACTGTATTTCATCCATGCCGTCGGTGCAGAAATCCCCCTTAGTCCCCCTTTTTCAAAGGGGGAAAGAACTACCGGCGCTGATTGAAAGTCTCCCTTTGTAAAGGGAGATTTAGAGGGATTTTGGTTTCGCGCCACGGGACTTTAACGCGACGTTATTGTAGTGTCAGATTGTAAACAAGATTGCCTGCGTAAAAGGAGCCGCCATGAGCACTCTCGACCAACCGCTTCTCATCGCCAACAGCAACTACCACGTCGGTCATCAGGTCGCCATCGCCGTCGCCAAAGAGCAAAACTATTTCACCGAAGAAGGACTGAAAGAATTCGACTACGATTCGCGCGGCTTGATCCCCGGCCCCATCGAAAAAGACGGCTTGGCGATGGCGATCAAAAATCACGGCGTCGACATCGCGCCCGCCGTCGACGTCGAAGCGGCGATCCACCAGCGCGCCAAGGGCGCCGATGTTTACATCGTCGGCGGCTGGCGCTACACGCCGTTTCTCAAATGGTACGGCGCCAAGCATGTCACCGACATGAGCAAACTGCGCGGCGGCCGTATCGGCATGCGCGAAAAAGAAGGCTTGGTCGAAGTCTTCATCACCGACGCCCTGCGCGCCGCCGGCGTCGAACCGTTTAAAGATGTCACCTGGGTCTACGATCCGGTCTTCGGCTACCGCAACAGCCCAGCGCACATGGAAATGTTGCGCTCGGGCAAGATCGAAGCGATCACTTCGCAGCCGCCCTTCGCCGATCAATTGGAACGGGAAGGCTATCCGATGATTCTCGATCCCAATAAAATCTTTCCGCGCCGTCCCGGCAAACTCACCGTCGCCACCGGCCAGATGATCGACAAACGCAGGGACGAATTGACCGCGTATTTTCGCGCCATCATTCGTGCCTTCTGGTTCATGCGCGATGTCACGCACTTCGAATACCTGCGCGAACTCGAAGCGCGGCTGAGAAAAACCAACACCCACAACGAAGACGAGCGCGGCAACGTGGCGATCGTCACCTCCCCCGACCGCTGCGACAGCTGGGCGCTGCCCATCGACGGCGCGGTCGCGGCCACGGCGATCGAACGCATCGTCGGCGAGATGGTGAAGTCCGGCAAGCTCGCCACGCCCATCGCCGTCAAAGAAATTCTCCGCGACGACGCGGTGATCGCCGCTTATCGTGACGTGAGCAGGCGCAATGAATTACAGCCCGCGTTCAACATCGCCTTAGCGGCGCAGGAGAAGTACGGTTTTTAGCGAAAATAAATTTGTCCGAACATCCCCCCTTTGAAAAAGGGGGGAATGAGGGGGGATTTTCTTCTACGCGCAAAATTCAAATCCCCCTCGGTTCCCCTTTTTCAAAGTGGGAAGCAAGAAAAGTCCTGAACTTGAATTGCGCGCAGCGAGACCGCGCGGAGAATTGAGATGATGGGTACAACCAGATTCATCGAACGATTTGCAACAAAGACCATGATCACGGCATTGGTATGGGCAGCGTTCAATGTTACTGATTTCGCCTTCGCCCTCGACACCGTCAATCTGCATATCTCCGCCGGCATCAGTCCCAACGCGCTGCTTTACCGTTTCACCAAGGAGAAAGGGTTCTACCGCGAAGAAGGCATCGATCTGTTGATGATCCAAGCCGGCATGCTGCCGGGAATTCAAGGACTGGTTGGCGGCAGCTTTCAGTTCAGTCAAATTCTCGGCCAAGGCGCCGGTGCGATTCTGCGCGGCCTGCCGTTGAAGATTTTAATGGTCTTCGACACCCGCCCGCTCAACTGGCTTTACGCCGCGAAACACATCAAGACGCTGCAAGATTTAAAAGGCGGCAAGCAGATCGCGGTGTCGAGCTTCGGCGCGGCGATCGATCAAATGACTCGCGAACTTTTGCCCAAGCATGGCATCGATCCGCAAAAAGATGTCGTGCTGCGCGCCATCGAGCCGACGCCTAACCGGCTCGCCGCGCTAATGACCGGCGCTGTAGACGCCACGGTGTTCAACCAATCCGATCGTTTGATCGCCAAGAAGAACGGCTTCAACGAGCTGCTGTTTTATGGCGACGATCTGGAATTCGTCACCGCCGGCGCTGTCACCGCGGAAAAGACCCTGGCGCAAAACCCCGACATGGTGCGGCGCTTTCTGCGCGCAACACTGCGCGGCTTCCTGTGGCTCAAAGCGAGTGAAAAAGAGGTGGTGCCGCGCTTCGCCGCCGCCATGAAGATCACCGACAGCGAAGCCGCCGACGTGTATAAATCTGCGCTCAAAGTCATGTCCAGCGACGGCACCATCCCGCGCAGCCTGCAAGAAAAGATGATCGCCTTCCAGCGCCGCGCCCTCAAGATCGAACGCGAAGTCGCTCCCGAGCAAGTCTACGATTTCGCCATGATCCGAGCGCTCAATGACGAACTGCGGCGACCCAAGTAGGCCGTCGACCGACCGGTGCGTGCCGCGCACCCGACGGGAATTTATTCTCTGTAATCTCTGTGCCTTCTGTGGTTAATTATCTTCTCCCAACCGACACCTCTATTTCGCGGTTAAAGGTTGACATGGCACACCATCGTCGATAGCTTTCTTTCGGCTGACGGGGTCCGGTTCTCAGATAAATTTAAATCATCATGGCGACGGTCGACGAAACCAAGTCACGGCTTATGCGCGGCGTGGTGCAGGCCAACATGGAGGTCCTGCAAGGCGTCAAGCTACGCCGAATTGACCGGCGCCGCCGTTTCGTCCTGCCCTGGCTTTTCGCTAGTTTGGCGTTGGCCAGTGGAACCTATTTCATCCGGCCGGGCGCTTGGGACGCGGCCCACCGCGCGGCGAGCGCCAACAGCGATCACGCCCTGACGAATCCAATGACTGCGCCCATCCCGGCGCTGAACATCGACCAGACGCCGGAGTCGGCAGCTTCCCTCGACAATCCGCGCCCCATCGACCGCGGCGCGATTCCGCTATCGGTGCGAAGAATCGTTATCGATCCCGGTCACGGCGGCGAGCCCGGCGCGTTGTCGGAATCCGGCGTGACGGAAAAAGAGATTACTTTGGATATCGCTCTTCGTTTGCGCCGGCTGATGGCGCAGGAGCCGTTTGAAGTGTTCTTAACCCGCCAAACCGACCGTCTCGTGCCCCTCGACAAACGGGTCGCCTTCGCCAACGAAAACAAAGCCGACCTGTTCGTGTCGATTCACGTCAACTGGATGGAGCCGCGCACCATTCGCGCCTTGGAAACCTATTATGTCGGCCCCAGCGACGATCCCGCCACGCTCAAACTCGCCGGGCGGGAGAATAAAGATTCCGGCTATTCCTTGTCGGACTATAAAAAAATTCTCGAAAAGATTTACGTCGACGCGCGCCACGACGAATCGCGAGTGCTGGCCAAAACCATTCAAACCCAGCTCTATCACACGCTCAAGCCGGCCAATCCGGCGGTGGAAAATCGCGGCGTCAAAAGCGCACCCTTCGTGGTTTTGATCGGCACCCAGATGCCGGCGATCCTGGCGGAGATCGCCTGTCTTTCGAACGACGATGAAGCGCTGTTATTGACAAAAGAGGCGTATCGCGAAAATATCGCGTTGGCATTGTTTCAAGGGATTCGTGCCTACGCGCGCAACCTCAACGGCCCCGGCAAGAAAGGTAATTGACTCATGGAAGAATCCAACGAAACGCTTTGCGTCGGCATCGACCTCGGCACATCGCGCAGCTCGATCTCGGCATCCAACGGCGAGCGCCATGTCATCGATAGCTACGTTGGCTGGCCCTTGGACATGGTGGCGCGCAAGTTGGTCAAAAAGTCGGTGCTGGTCGGCCGCGAAGCGCTCGACAACCGCTCCATGCTCGATCTGCGCCGGCCGCTGGAACGCGGCGTCATGAAAGAGGGTTCGGAAAAAGATCAGGAAGCGGTGCAGGAAATCCTCCGTCATCTGATCAACGTCGCCGGCATCAAGCAAAAAAATAAAGGCAAAGCCCGGGTGCGCGCCGTGGTCGGCGTGCCCGCCGAAGCGTTTCGCGCCGCCGAAGAAATCCACGGCGAGCTCGATAAATCCATGGAAACTCTGCGTCAGACTTTGGACACCATGTTGCCCGCCGCCAGCCAACCGGCGAACAATCGCGGCAAACCGATGATCCAGCTCTCCGAACCGGTCAAGCCGAACTGAAAACCATTCCATAACAACTCGACGACCGGAGGTTATCTCGATGAAACTACTAAAGGGAGGATTGGCACTGGCGCTGACGCTGTGGCCGCAATACTTATGGCTGAAGACGTGATCCAAATAGGTCTGTTCAATCAGGACGCGGCGATCATCGCCGCCGACAAAAAAGGCTTTCTCAAACAGGAAAACATTCGCGTCGAGATCCACACGGTCACCGACTCGCCGACGCTGCTGCGCAACTTGATCACCGGCAAGTACGATTTGATTTCGACCAACGCCGACAACGTCATCGCTTGGGCCGAAGGCCAAGGCGAGGACCCACAAAAGAACGACTTCGTGATTTTCCTCGGCGGCAGCCAGGGTGTCGATCAAAAATTAGTCGTCGCGCCGGGGATCAACGACTACAAAGATCTCAAAGGCAAACTGTTGGCCGCCGACGCCGTCACCACCGGCTACGCCGTGGTCGCCATGGCGATCTTGAAAAAGTACGGTATCGAGTGGAAACGCGACTACGAAGTGAAATCCTTCGGCAACACCGTCGCCCGCGCCGATGCCATGAGCCGCGGTGAGGCGGCCGGCGCGATGATGAGCATGGCCGACGACGAAATCAAAAAGCGCAATTTTAAAATCCTCACCGAAGCCAAAGACCACGTCAAACATTACGCCCGCGGCCTGGGCGCCACGCGGCGCCAATGGGCCAACGCCAACGAAGAGCTGGTCGTGCGCTTCAACCGCGCCATGATCCGCGCCACCGATTGGCTGCAAGATCCAAAAAACAAAAACGCCGTGATGCAGTTGCTGCTCGTCGAGACCAAAAACAATCAAACCCGCGCCGAAGCGATGTACGACAATACGCTCAGCCCGACCATGGGACTGACACCGCGCAGCCGCATCGACATGGAGGGCATCCGCACGATCATCGAGCTGCGCGAAACCGCCGGCCTGATAAAAGCGCCGGTACCGAAACCGGAAAAATATGTCGACGAACGTTTTTACCAAAAAGCGCTCGCGACGTTGGCACGGTGACCGCGCGGGTTAACGAATCCAGAAACATTGCCGCTCCGTGTAGCAGGGTGCTGAAAAACCACTCGGAGTCCTTCGACAAGCTCAGGACGAACGGTTCGGAGATTGAAATCATTGAGGGAAATCCGTTCATGCTGAGCTTGTCGAAGCATGTTCCATTTTTTTCAGCACCCTGCTAGCAGAAAATCTCCCCTAGCCCCTCTTTTTCAAAGAGGGGAACCGATTCGAATCTCCCAATCCCCTTTTTTAAAGGGGGACCAAGGGGGATTTTCCCGCAGGCGAAATTTTTCGCTTGCGCTTTCACCGAGTGTTTAGCTACCTTCAACTCCTCGACCGAACCGACAAATGGAAGTTAGCCATGTACGACATCGCCGGCCGAAAAATTCCCAGCACCCTGAGCGAAATCGCCGCGCCGCAGCGTAGCGCCTTGCTCCTATGGGACATGGAATACGGCATCGCTCCCAACGCGTTCAACTACCAAGAAATTTTACCGCGGCTGCAAAAACTCGCGGCGCTCGCGCGCCAGATCGGTGTGCCGGTCTTTTATTCCGTCCAGCACGGTTTCGATCTCGTCAAGGAAGAAGCCGACGTTTGGGTGCGCGTGCGCATGAAGCGAGCCAAAGCCAGCGATCCCAAGCAGCTCTTGAACGAAAAAGAAAATCCCCACGACAGCGAAATCGTCGAAGCGCTCAAACCCGCGCCCCAAGACATCGTCTTTCACAAGCGCCGCCCCGACGGCTTTGTCGGCACCGACTTCGAGCTCATGCTGCGCAGCCGAAATATTAAATCTATCGTCATCGGCGGCGTCGCCACCGAAGGCGGCATCGAAGGCACGGCGCGCAGCGCGCGCAATCTCGGCTACGACATCGTCGTGCTCAAGGACGGCGTCGGCTCGCGCAGCCGCGAACTGCACGAGATGGCTTTGAAATTGATCGAGCAAACCCACTTCGATGTCGCCACCGCGGCTGAGATCGCCGCGATCTGGGAACGTCCATGAACGCGAAGCCGGTGGTCGTTTGTGCGATCGGGTTATTTCTCGCGATAGGCAACGCAATGCCCGCGAAAAGCGCCGACGAAAAAACTCTCGAACTGGCGAAAAAAGAAGGGCGCGTCAGCTTCTACACCTCCATGGGCGCCGACGAGAGCAAGATGGTCGCCGATGCCTTTCAAGCCAAGTATCCAGCGATCAAAGTCGAGATCACCCGGCTAGGCAGCGAAAAACTCTTGCAGCGCATGCTCAATGAATACCGCGCCGGCAGCCATCTGTTCGACACCGTTACCAACAGCGGCATGGAAATCGTCATGCTCGGCAGAGCGAAAATGCTGGCGCGCCATATGACGCCCGAGTTCTCGTCGTTCATGCCGGAATCCCGCGACGCCAACCTGGGCTGGGCCGACATGTATTCGAACCTGCGTTTGGTAGCCTTCAACACTCGCGCGGTGACTAAAGACAAAATTCCCCGCCGCTACGAAGATTTATTAGAGCCCCTGTGGAAAGGCCAAATCGGTTTTCCTGAAGGACAGTATTCCTGGTTCGCCACTATGCTGAAAATCATGGGCGAGGAGGCCGGCAAAAAATTCTTTCAAGGGCTGGCGCGGCAGAATCTCCACTATCGCAATTCCCAAGTGCTGGTCACCCAGTTCGTCGCCGCCGGCGAATTTAGTCTCGGCTTCGTTTACGACACCCAAGTGCTGCGTTTCAAAAAACGCGGCGCGCCCATCGATATCGCGCCCATGCCGTTCATCACCAAGAACATTCACCCTCTCGCCCTCGCCGCCCACGCGCCCCATCCCAACGCCGGCAAAGTTTTTATCGACTACGTGCTCTCGAAAGAAGGCCAGACTTTTATCAAGAACATGGGCCGGGTGATTTCACGCAGCGACATCCCGCAGGAAGAATTCGCCAAGACCAAAATGATCTTCGACGATCCGACCATCGTCGACCGTCTGCCGAGCGTCATCGAAGACTACAAACGCTATTTAAACTGACAATTGCGTCGCAAGCGCAACGCTGACGCGAATGTCATCCTGAGCCCCTTCGACGCTGCTCAGGATAAACTCCGGCGAAGGATCTCGTCTTCGTCCGTAGCATCCAAGTCGAGATCCTTCGCTCGCGCTCAGGATGACAGGAAGGAATATACAATCGGCAAAATGCGTCTTACTTATTTTGTCCGTTGAGCGGTTTAAAACCCGGCGCGATCTTCCAGCCGGGATTATCCGACTGGCCTTTCGCTTCGTAGGCGCCGATATCTACTTTTGCCGCAGCCCGCGGTCGGCCATTGAAATCGTCGCGCGGCGCAAACTTTACATCGCCGGCACCGAGTAGCGCCGAATTGGCCCGCGGCCACAGATCGAATGAATCGGAACTTTTGAATGTATTCCCGGCGCGGCCGCCGCCGCGAAACTTTTGGCCATCGAGGTGCACACCGACGAGCGTACCTTCGACAACATTGGCCCGCACCGTGACGCCAGAGCCGTTCAAGCCGAGAGCGTCAACCGACACACCGCCGGCGCAGTAAAAAGCGTTGTTCGCCAGCACCATGTTTTCCGCGCCTTCCCAGCGTAGGTCGAGACACTTGGGATGACCGACCACGGTATTACTGACGATGGTCACGTTGCGCACCCGGCGATTGGCGGTTTGCGGCGCGGCGGTGATGCCGGTGAGCGAGGAATTGAGAATCAGATTGTTTTGCACCAGCGCGTCGGCGACCACTTGAATGCCCTAGCCGCAATTCCACATAACGTTGCGTTCGATAATATTGATGCCGGCGCCGCCGCCGTAAACGAAAATACAAGGATACTGGGTGCCGATGTTGGTGTCGTGAATAACGTTGTCACGCACCACGTTGCCAAACGATCCGAGTTTGATTTCGATGCCGTCGTTGCCGCCTTCGCTGGTGCCGCGCAGATGGTGAATATAGTTGCCCTCGATTAGGCTATTGGTCACCCTGCATTTGCCATCGTGGCAGCCGATATACATGCCTTCGCCCTCGGTTGGTACGGTCGGGTGAAGCCCGGTGTGATGAATATGGTTGCGCCGCACCACCAACGCGTCGACATCGCC
Source organism: Deltaproteobacteria bacterium (assembly GCA_009692615.1). Lineage (NCBI taxonomy): Bacteria > Pseudomonadati > Myxococcota > Myxococcia > Deltaproteobacteria bacterium. Next base: position 11,723 of record SHYW01000006.1, read on the forward strand.
GGCGTTGACCGCCAGCGCGTTGTTCTGGGTTTCCTCGATCTCGTTGTCTTCCAAGGTAATGTGATGGCCGCGAATGATCCGAAAGCCGATGCTGCCGCCGCGAAAGTGCAAACCGCGAATCGTCAGATAAGCCGAGTCGACGATTTCAATATTGTTTTGCGTCGTGTTGCTCTGCGCCGGCCGAGTGATCAGCGGCCGCGCGCCGGGCGCCGCGCGAATCATGATCGGCTTATCGGCTTCACCTTTCGCTGTGATCGCGCGCCGGCAGGCTTGGGAATAAACCCCGTCGTGCAAAATCAGCTCGTCGCCCGGTTTCAACTTATTGGCGAGGTTTTCGAATTCTTCGTCGCAGGAGTCAGAATTGGGCGGATAGATCTCGAAAGTCTCGCCGTTAACATCGCCACGAAACATGCAAAGCCAAAGGGCCAGCATCAAAAAAGCACAGCAACTTGTATTCATAATCGTGACCCAGATTGTCGCACGCTTTGACGAAGCTGAAAAGATCGATTGCAACCGCAAGCCCGGCAAGGCTAAAAGACAAGAACGTTGACATTAACTAATGTCGGGGCCGATCACGACCGGCCCGCTTTCAGATTGGAACATCTGCTACAGGGAACGAGCGCCATGAAGCTTATCTACGTCACGTTTCTTCTACTGCTAACATTGTCACCATCGGCGCAGGCCAATCCCTATCTCGCGAAATCAACCGACGCGCCGATACCGATTCGCATCGCCACCTGCGCCCTCACCGGCGGCTTCATCCACATTTACACTGCCCTCGACAATCGCCTGTTCGACAAATACGGCTTCAAAGTCGAGCATCTGTTCGTGCGCGGCGGCGGCGTCTCCATCGCCGCGTTGGCAACCAACGAGATTCAGTTTCTTTATTGCACGGCGGATTCGCTGATTCCCAGTCTCGCCGCCGGCGCGGAAGCGAAACTGATCGCCTCGCCGCTGGTCGGTTTGCCCTGGGTGATGATCGCGCGCAAGGAGATCAAGCGGCCCGAGGAATTGAAAGGCAAAATCATCGCTTCGACCCGGCCCGGCGGTACGCAGGATTTACTCGCCAGAGCAATCATGAAAAAATTCAGCTTCGGCGCCAACGACGTCGCTATACGCCATCTCGGCGGCGCCGGCCAGACCGAAGTCTATAATGCGCTGCTGCAAAACATCGCCCATGCGACCTTCGTTACGCCGCCGCTCGACGCCCGCGCCAAACGTGACGGGCTCAATGTGATTTATCAGATGGACGAGCTGAATTTGCCGGCGATCTACAGCAGCGTTTTCAGCAATTACAAATATCTCAAAGAGCGCCCCGAGGCGGTGCAAAAATTCGTCGCGGCGATCGCCGAAGCCGTTCACTTCGTCGAGAAAAATCCCGACAAAGCCAAAGCCTCGGTGGGCAAAGCCCTGGCGCTCAAAGATCAAGAGTCGTTGCAATCCGCCTACGACGCCTACGCCAAGCAGATCGTCAACCGCCGCCTCACTGTGCCGCCAAGTCGCGTCGCCGAGACCATCGAGCTCGCGCGCCAAGCCGGCACTCAGGTGCGGCGCCAAGCGCAGGACACCTACGATAATAGCTTCGCCGACAACTTGGAGAAAAGCGGCTGGCTGCGCGAACTATGGGGCGGCGAAATGCCGGGGCGAAAATGGTAATAACTCAGACTCATGAAATATCGTTCGTCATGCTTGGAATACTTTTTATTATCGTGGCTCTCAACTTTGGGTTTCTAGCCAATGCCACTGGCGAAGTCGTCCACCTCGGCATCTCGACGCCGGGCCTCTACGAGATTCCCACCGAGATCGCCCAACGCAAAGGATTTTACCGCGAAGAAAATCTCGACGTGCGCAAAATCGTGATCCGGACTAACTTACATGTTGCCGCGTTGATCGCCGGCGAACTCGATTACTCGACGGTCAGCGGGCTGATCGGGCGAGCAACCATTCAAGGTTTGCCGGTCAAAGGCGTCATGGGTTGGTTCGACCGGCCGCTGCATATTTTGATCGCCAAGCCCGGCTTCAAACGGCTCACCGATTTCAAAGGCAAAAGAATCGGCGTCAGCGGCCTGGGCTCGGCACCGCATTTCGTTCTGCGCGAAGCCTTGTCGCAAGCGGGAATGAATCCTGATCGCGACATCACGACGCTTGCACTAGGCGGCTCCGGCGAACGGCTCGCCGCCCTGATCGCCGGCATGGTGGACGCGACACCGCTGGACGTCGCTTACGTCGAGAAAGCCGAAAAGCTCGGCTTGGTTTCGGTGATTTATTTCGGCGATGTCGTCCACACGCGCCTGGGCGGTTTCGGCGTCTCGCTGGAAAAAATCCGCAAGAATCCAAGCCAAATCGTCCGCGTCATCCGAGGGACGCTGAGAGGCGTCCGCTTTATTCGTAATAACAAGCAAGAGACTCTCACGCTCATGCACGACTATTTGAAAGTCAGCGCCGACGCCGCGGTGAAAATCCACGACTTCGCCATGCGCTCCCTCAACGCCGACGGCCTGGTGGCGAAAAACACCATGGACGCGGAAATCCGCTTGGCCAAAGAACAGCTCAAGCTGACCGAAGAAATCAGCAAAGAAAAAATCATGGACTGGCGCTTCCTCAAGGAAGTGTTGGGCCAGAAGTAATCGAGTTCACGTGTGATGATTGGTTGAAGTGGCAGGAGCGAAAAATCTTTCGCCTCTACAGCCGGTCGAATCCAATCGATAATTGCATCTCCATCAGCGCCAGATTATATCCGCACCATGTTTCGCGTAAACACTTTTCTAGGGATATTTCTATTGGTTATGGGGCAACGCAGGTCAACCGCAACACTGATGCATCTAGTTGCTATCGCAATTGGCTCCAATGCTGCGCCCAAAGCCACCCGGTTTTTATCCAGCTCGGCCGCGCCAAGGGCGCGCTTTACAAACTGGACGCCGGACCCAATCCGCGCATCGGCATCGTCGTGATGCACAGAGAGTCGAATCATATGAACCACGTCGCCTGCGGCGAGTTCGCCAAGCGCGGCTTCCTGGTGCTGTGCATGAACTCACGCTTCGAGAACAGCGAGGCATCGGTGAAATGGGAATCGATCCCGCTCGACGTCGGCGAAGGCGTCAAGCATCTCGATTTGCTACCCGCATCTGAAGTCAAAATGCTTCGGCTTCGCTAACCACGACAATTCGCTTACTGCTTCAACCCCAGCCCCTGCAAAAATCCTGAAGATCGCAATAAATCCGCGAACGAGTTGTTGAAAAAATCTCCCGGCCGCGCCTCTTTGGCGCGGGGAAAATCTTTTTCGTCGAGATAGCTCAACTGGCTTTGAATCGGTTCGCTGCGCACGGCAAGCGCGCCGTCCCAGTAGAGCGAGAACTGTTCGTAGGTGCCGTCGATGATTTTTGCGTCGTCGGTGTCGGTGTATTTAGCGATCGCCTTCTTCGCTATCGCCGGATTTTGTTTTGCCAGCACCGTCGCTTCGGCGGTGGCCTTGAGAAAAGCGTAGAGCGAATTGGGATAAGCTTTAAGGGTCTTCTCTGTGGTGGCATAGGCGAGATGAAATCCCGGCACGTTGACCTGGGCGATGTCGATCAAGAGGCTCAGCCCGGCGTCGCGAGCCTTCAGCGTGTTCGGCGCGGACATCGTCCCGGCGGCGACGTTGCCGTTGATCACCGCGGTGAGTATCGCCGGAATCGTTTGCAGATAAATAAAGCTCACGTCTTTTTCAGAAATCACCGCGGTCTTCTTAATCGCTTCGCGGGTGGCGATTTCAGTCGAGGTCTTGGGCGTCGTTGCCGCGATAGTCTTGCCTTTGAGATTGCCCAACGTCTTAACACTTTTGCCGCCCCACAGTTGAAAGACGAACCGTTACAGCGTGCCGCCGATATATTTCACCGTCGCGCCTTGCAGGCGCGCATTGACCAGCTCCGGTCCGGTGGAAATCACCTCGAGTTCACCCGCCACCAGCGCCTGATGCGCGACCTGGGAGTTGAGAATTTTCAGCGTCGCATCGAGCCCATGCTTCTTGAACAGCCCGGCTTCCTGCGCCACCCAGAGCGGCGTAAACGCGCCGCTAGGCTGCGTATACGAAAGCGTAAAGTTGCTCTTTTCAGGTTTGCCGCCGAGCTCGGCTCGCGTAAGCGCGGGAAAGACCGCAGTGAGGAAGGTCGCCAACAGGAAAATTCCGAACTCGCCGCGATGCCGATAACGAATTGCAAATAGCATGAGACCCTCCCTATTGCTGGGTCGATAGCAGATCAACCTCAACGCCGTCAAACGAATTGCTTTCGCATTGCGGTCAACTGGCGCCGCGTGGTAGACGAAACAGGAGGGAAAATCATGGCCAAGATCAAACATATCGCCATTCGCACCAACGACATCGAAAAGACCGCCTCGTTCTACAAAGACGCCTTCGGCTTGGAACAAGTCGGCGTCGGCCAGAGCGGCATCTATCTCACCGACGGCTATCTCAACATCGCGATTCTCAGCATGCGCGGCGTGGTCGAAGGCGAAACCATGAAGCTGGGCGTTGACCACGTCGGCTTTCAAGTCGACGACGTCGATGCCGTGGTGGCAAAAATTCGCCAACTGGGCGGCAAGTCGCTCAACGAGCGCAACGAAGTGCAGCACGCCGATCCGTCCAAGCCGCAATCCTATTTCGAAGTCAAATGCGTCGTCGTAGACGATCAAGTGATCGACGTCTCCAACGCCGGCTGGGTCGGCGCCAGCAAATAATTTTCCCGCAGCTTTGGCACCACATCCGTGATCCTCGACGATTTTAAGAAACGTATCGCCGGCCTTTATTACGGCTGGCGCATGATCGGCATCGTCACCGCGCTGCGTATTCTCGGCGGCGGGTTACATCAATACGGTTTCACGGTTTTCTTTCTGCCGCTGACTCAGGATCTCGGCTTGACGCGCGCGTCCACGTCGCTGGCATTTTCTCTCGCCCGCGCCGAAGGTTCCCTCGCCGCGCCGCTGGTCGGCTACTTGCTCGACCGTTACGGCCCCAAGCCGCTGATGATCGCGGCGACCACGCTGGCGGGCATCGGCTATATTCTATTTGCGTTTGTGAATAGCTACACGACGTTTCTGATCGTCTATCTGGGCGTCATTTCGCTCGCCTTCACCGCCGGCTTCGTCCACGCGCCGACGGTGGTCGCCAACAGTTGGTTCATTCAACTGCGCGCCCGCGCCATGACGGTGGTCAGCGCCGCGGTGCCGGTGGGCGGCGCGCTGATCACGCCGCTACTCGCCATGGCAGTGAGAAACTTCGGTTGGCGCCCGGCGGCATTTCTCGCCGGCACACTTTTTCTAATTGCCGGCGTGCCCTGCTGTCTCGGTATCAAGCGCTCGCCGGAAAGTATTGGCATGCACCCTGACGGGTTGCCGCTGGTATCGGATAAGACTCCAAGCACTTCGAACGAACACAACACCAGCAACAAAATCGATCCGAACATCTCGGCGCGCGACGCCTTTCGCTCGCCAATTTTTTGGAATCTGATTTGCGCCATGACCTGCCGCTCGGTGGCGTTCACCACCGTCACGACCCACTTCATTCCGATGATGGTGTGGAAAGGTTTGACTCAAACCGAAGCGTCGGTGCTGCTTGCCGGCTTCGCCATTTTGAATTTGCCGATTCATTTCCTACTCGGCTGGATCGCCGACTACGTCAACAAACCGAAACTGGTCACCGCCTGTTTATTCCTTGGCGTCGTCGCCGTGATCCCGATGCTGTTTAGCAAATCCCTTTGGGCATTGTGGTTCTTCGCCGGCCTGTACACCGTGCTCGACGCATCGATTCCAATCTATTGGGCTGCCGTCGGCGATTTCTTTGGCAGAAAATCCTTCGGCACGATCCGCGGCAATATGAATCTGTTTTACACTTGGGGCAGCGTGCTCGGCCCCGTGCTCGCCGGCTACGTCTACGATCGCACGGAGAGCTATGATTTAGTGTTTAGCGGCATCACGATTTCATTGCTGATCTCGACAGCGCTTACGTCACTGCTGATCAAGCCATGGGCAAGACTACGGCAAGAAGTTGGCTAGCAAGAAATCGCGCCCGGTTGTTGCATGCGCATTCCATAGGTAAACATGGTATTATTCCAGGCAATTCCGATGAGATCTAAAACGACAAAGGCCGAAGCACAAGCTTTTCGAACCCGTTGGGAAATCGTCAATGCCCAAGAGTGTAAGCAACTCCGGCGAACATCGATGCGCCGCAAGCTCCAACAATTGAACGAGTTGTCGGCATGGGGAGAATTCTTTGCCCCCAACACTCTCCGGACACGCGAAGTCGACTCAGTCCGAAGCAGATGGTCCCAGCTCTATCGTTCGCATCATGGCTAATAAGCCGTTAATCTCTCCTCCGGAGGCAACGCTTCACTCTCTCACCGACTGGCTAAAGGCGGAGAACGTCCCGGGGCTGATCATCGGCGGCGTTGCGGCATCTCTATTGGGCCGGCCACGCTTCACCCAGGATGTCGACGCACTAATCTCACTCGATGAGAAACACTGGGAAAGATTTCTTAGCGCCGGCACGCAATTCGGATTCACTCCACGCATCAGCGATGCAGCGGACTTCGCTCGGAAGGCCCGAGTTTTCCTGGTGCAGCATCAACCAACGGGAATCCACGTCGATATTGCTTTAGCCGGCTTACCATTCGAGGAAGAAGCCATTCAGCAGGTAAAACTGCGGCGGATTGGCAAACTGATCCTGCCTCTTCCCACGCCCGAGAACTTGATCATTATGAAAGCTATCGCGCATCGGCCGCAGGACATGGCCGATATCGGCGCTTTGGCGGATGCCAATCCTAAGCTGGACCATCGGAGAATTCATCGATGGGTCCGAGAATTTTCACGGGCTCTCGACATGCCAGATATTCTCACCGATCTGGAAAAGATTCTGAGCGACACGCGGAAAAGAAAACCGCGCTAATGATTTTTTGCGCGCGCAAGTTTCTTTCGCAGCCGAGAACTCGATATCCTTCCCTAGTTATGCGCCAGGACTTTTCTCAACACCCGCAATAAATTGCCGCCGAGAATTTTGCCGAAGGCGTCGTCGGAATAATTTCGCCGACTGAACTCTGCCGCAAGATTTTCTCGGTCAAGCAAACCGGCGCCGATCCCTTCACGCCGGACAACCCGGTCGTCGTTCCAGTCCCTTTTCTTTAATTCCGCCGCATAGGTCGGCACATAGGGTGCGATGCGCAACGTGTCTTTGTACGACCGGTGAAAATCGTCTTGCGCCGCGACGCCGACGTGATCGACGCCGACGAGTTTGACACAGTAGTCGACCCAATCGACATATTCGGCGACACTGGTGTTGGCGCGCACGTCTTGGCAGACCACGCCGCCCTTTTTCGCCGCGGCAACGATCAGCGGATCGGGCACGCTGCGCGGCCGGTTAAAAAGATTACGGCTAGTCGAGTGGCTGAAGATCACCGGCTGCTCCGACACCTCCAACGCTTCGAGCGCGGTGCGGTCGCCAGAGTGAGATAGATCGATGACGATGCCGAGCTGATTCATGCGCTCGATCGCTCGGCGGCCAAGGGAAGTCAGCCCAGTGTCGACTTCGCAGGCGTGACCGCAGCCGTAGTAACTGTTCTCGCTAAAGGCCAACGACAAGCAACGCAGACCGAGATCGTAAAATGCGTCGAGCAAACGCAGGCTGTCGCTCAGCGCTTTGGGATTTTGCAGTCCAAGCAGCACGCCGACCTTGTCGCGATTCTCCGCTTGATCCAAATCGTTCACGCCGCGTAAAATGTAAGCGCGTGAATGCGCGCGCACGATCGCTTTCACGGTCTCGAAACCTTCGATACTCTCCAGCGTATCGTCCCAGGTGAGATTCGCCGTGCAACCGACCACGCGCACGCCTTGAGAGTGCAATCTGTCGAGAAACGCGAGCGACAAATCCTCCGGCCACGGCGCGCCGAGACAATTAACGATGCCGTTCTGGTTCTCGAGTAAATTCACGATCGCTTCCTCCGGCAAAAAAAATTTAGATGCCAACTTGACCGGTAATCGAATTTTGGCGCGAGCGCAAGCGCGGGGAAGAAATGCAATTCCTTTGACATCATCGCGCCGGCCATGGTACCCCGGTCTTAATGGCAACCCCAACGCAAAAGTTCGCCGGTGAAATCGGCATTCACTTTCCCCTGCACGTGCTCAATCGCTACTCCCTGCCCGAGCTCATCGGCCTCGCCGAGCGCGCTTTGCAAATCATGGGGCCATTCGGTTTCACCCGAGTTTGGACCAACGACAATCTCGAATATCGCAGCGTGCTCGCCAGCTCGGCCGCGATCTTGGCGCGCTTGCCGGTAAAGCTCGGTACCGCTGTCACGGTTCCGTACTTTCGTAATCCGATTGACGTTGCGATGGCCTTCGCGACGATGTCCGAGCTTGCCAACGGGCGGGAAATTTCCCTCGGCTTAGGGCCAGGTTCCCGATCCATACTGACGCGTCACGTGGTGCGGACCAAGCCGCTGACGATCATGGCGGAGTTGGCCGTGTCATTGCGAACACTGTTCGCTGGCGAAACTCTCAATCGCCGCGACATTCCGACCTTGGCCGAATACTTTCATCTAAACTCCGAGCACTACGCGCTGCGCTTCAAGACCGCGGCGCCGATTCATCTTTACTACGGGCCGAGTTTGCTCAAACCCGCGGTGCTCGATCTCGTCGCGCGCCATTTTGACGGCGTCATTCTGCAAACCCTTTATGGCATCGCCGACATGGAAGCGTCGCTGGCGCGTCTCGATTCAGCTCGGTCTGAGTTCGACACGCTCCCGCCGCTGCGCAAAACGATGTTGCTCAATGCTTCAGTCTCGCGCGACAGCGAAGCCGCGCGCCAACACGCCAAGCGTTTTGTCTCGCACATCGTGTCGGGTTGGCCAGATGACGCGCTCGCCGCAAAGGGCATCGATCCCAAGGCGATTCAAGCTGTGCGACAAGCCTACGCGGAAAATCGCGGCATCGACGTCGCTGCGGCGCTGACTCCAGATGAAGCCGTCGATCGCTTGATTATCGCCGGTACTCCGGAACAGTGCATCGACCGGCTGCGCGAACTATTTTCGCTGGCGGTTCGCCATGGTTTCAGTGAAATCGCCATCGGTGTGCCACTCGGACCGGACGTTCCCGAAGCGATCGATCTGTGGGGTAAAGAAATTCTTCCGGCGCTGCGTTAACGAAACGAGATTCAAGCAGTCAGACAATGCGATAAGCTCGCGCCGCCGAGTCGTGAAACAGCGCCGCCCGTTCGCCGGCCGAGTAGTTCTCGGTGATCCGCTTGAAGGCGTTCCACAGATTGACGTAATGGTTGGAAGCTTTTTCCACGGGGAAATTGCTCTCGAACATACAGCGCTCGACGCCGAATCGATCGATGCAATGTTCGAAGTAAGGCCGCAAGACATGCGTCAACTCTTCGGACGACGGCTTGGCTGTGCGTTCATGCCAATCGTATCCGGAACGCAGCGAGCCGACGCCGCCCAATTTAACCACCACATTCGGACAAGTGGCAAGCGCGGCGATTCCTTTGCGCCATTCTCGAAACACTTCGTCCCGTTTGCCGGCGTAGGGACCGACGCCCAACGGCGCGCCAATATGGTTGAGAATAATCGTCACCTCGGGAAAAGCGCGCGCCAGATCGGCGACCTCGATTACCTGCGGATGATACACCCACGCTTCAAAACTGAGACCGAGCTTTTTGAGCCAGGTAAAACCGGCGCGAAACTTTCCATCGGCCAACAATCCCCGCGCCGCTTCATTGCGCAACGCGCCGCTACCATCCCAAGTCGCCGAATGACGAATGCCGCGAAAGCGCTTCGGACTGGCGGCGAGATGCGCTTCCAGCACCGGCGCGACGCCGTCGCCCAAAGCCAAGTTTGCGTGACCGACAATAGCCGCGGCGATGCGAGTGTTGATCGCCGCATCGGCCGCCACGCGCTCGGCGACAGCTTCGAGGAACTCGGTCTCGCCCAGCGGTTTGAATTCCGTCGCGCCAGCGCGGCGGTAGCCGTAACCGCATTCGACGGCCACGGTGGAAACGATATTGTGGCCGCTACGCAGATCCGCGAGCAAATCGTCGAGCAAATAATCTCGCGGCGGCCGCTCCCAAAGATGATGATGCGCGTCGCAGATCGGCAAATCAGGTTCTAGCGGTGCTTCCATAAACAACCCATCCGATTTCTGCAACCTCAGCGAATATGCCACGCCTTCGGCAGCGCGAGATGAATCCCCAGCATCGCCAGCGCGCCGGCGCTGCCCATCAGTACCACCGACCACTGAGCGCCGAACAGCGCCGCTAACGCTCCGATGATCATGCTGCCCAGGGTCATCACCACCTGGCTCATGTGAAACAGCGCAATCGTGCGGCCGCGAAATTCCGGCGGCGAGTAAGTTTGCAGCACGGTTTGCACCAGCGCATGGGAGCAGACGTTGGCGAAACCGATGACGATCATCACCAACATGGAGAAATGAAACCACGGCGACGCGCCGAACGCGGCGGCGCCGAGTCCGTAAAGCGCCACGCCGCCGAGCATGATCTTGCCGCGCGGCATGCGATCGCCGAAACCGGTGATCATCACCGCGCTGCCGAGCGCGCCCACGCCCATGGCGGTCAATAGCAAACTCTGCCCGCTGGCGCCGACCCGCAGTATGTCGCGGGCGAACACCGGCAACAGCGCCGTGAACGGCACGATGAACAAAGCGGCGAGCATGGTAATCAAGAGCGCCGTGCGCACGGTTTCATTTTGCCAGCTGAAGCGCCAACCCTCGACGATGCTGCTAGCCAACGACGCGTGCTGACTCGCATGAGCGCGCGACTTTGCCGCGCCTGATTCAGCACCGCTCAACTGCCAAGTCCAAAAAGTCGCGAGCACGAAAAAAAATGCCTGGGCCGCGTACGCACCGCCGGTGCCAAATACCGTGATCAGCACCCCCGCCAGCGCCGGGCCGAGGCTGCGCGCGACATTAAAAATCATCGAGCCCAGCCCAATCGCATTGGTCAGATGAGTTCGCGGCACGACATCGGCGATAATCGCCGCTCGGGCCGGCTGATGAAACGTCTGAACCACCGCCATGCCGAAAGCCGTGGCATAAACATGCCAAGGTTCGATGGCGCCGGTAACGATCAGTATCGCCAACACGGCGAACATCGCGCCGTCGGCGCACTGGGTAATGAGAATCTGCATCCGGCGCGAATAACGATCGGCGACGCTGCCCGCGATGGGCGAGAGAAAAAGAATCGGAATCGCCTGCACGCCGCGGATCATCCCGAGTTGGACGGTCGAATTAGTTAACTCGTAGATGAGCCAACCGCGCGTCACCTGATCCATCCAAAACGCCATCGAACCGAACACGTGGCCAAACCAGAGCACACGAAAGTCGCGGTAGCGCAGGACTTCCACGGCGCGGTGTTGGAACAGGCGATCGGAGAATCGCGCGGTCGTCTGTTCAATCTCAGGCGGCGAATCGCCGGTAGGATCATGATCGGTGGGCAGCGAGCTCAGAATTTTCTCCAGCGGTCCCGAGGCCGAACCCATGGCATCGCCAAGTAGATGCTGTTGGCTATAACACGCGCCGAACGAAAACGTCCAGCGCCGACGACGGACGACGGACTACTGACTACTGGATTCTCTCCGAATAACTTGATCCGCCGCACCATCGGAGCTATCTTGGCCGCACTCGATAATTTTGCCGGGAGTTTGATGAATCTTCGGGAAAGAACCTATCTGTGGTATCTCGCCGTGCTGCGCCTTTACGTCGGCTACTATTTGCTCCGCCAAGGCGTGCGAAAATTTCAGCAGGACTTTCCCAAGGGCGATTGGATCGGCCGGCAAATCGGCGACCTCGCCACCCTTGAAACTTTTTCCTGGTACAAAAAACTATTGACCGACTATGTCGCGCCGCACCATGAACTGATCGGCTATTTAGTCATGATCGGCGAGATCGCCGTCGGCGCTTGCCTGCTGGTCGGACTGTTCAGCCGATTGAGCGCGCTGGCCGGCCTGTTCATGGTCGGCAATTACTTCTTGGCAATGGGCATCGCCCGCGGCGGCACGCTGCGCACCCAGCAAGAAATTTTTCTCATCGTCCTGGCGATTTTCGTCTTGGCCCGGCCCGGACGCACTTTGGGTCTCGACGGTCTGCTATTTCGCGGCGGCGGCAAAGGAAAGGTCGCAAAATGAAAAGTCCTGGTTCGGCGAGCGCGGCGGGCACGGAGCGCTATCGCCAGCGCTTCAGCGATAAGTTGGCGCCGGAACACTTTCGCCAGGCACAGGAACTCTGGCTTTCCTCCATCGGCATCGGCACCTATTTGGGCAATCATGACGACGCCACCGATCAAGAGTACCACCAAGCGGTGGTCCACGCCGTCGCGTCGGGCTGCAACGTCATCGACAGCGCCATCAACTACCGCATGCAAAGAAGCGAGCGCGCCATCGGCACGGCGCTCAAAGAGCTGGCGGCCAAAGCCTACAACCGCGACGAAATCGTCGTCGCTACCAAGGGCGGCTTCATTCCCTACGACGGCGCGCCGCCAAAAGATGTAAAGCAATATATCGAAGCGACATTCATCGCCACCGGACTCGCCAGCGCGGAGGAAATCGTCGGCGCGGTTCATTGCATGACGCCGGCCTACTTGCTCAATCAGCTCGACGCCAGCCGGCGCAATCTCGATCTGGAATGCCTCGACATCTACTACGTCCACAATCCGGAAACCCAACTCGGCAAAATCCCCAAAGACAAATTCAACCGCCGACTCAGCGCCGCCTTCGAAGCGTTGGAAGGCGCGGTGGCGGACGGTAAGATCGCCATGTACGGCGTGGCGAGCTGGAACGCTTTTCGCGGCGAGCCGAACGCCAAAGATTATTTGTCGCTACCGGAAGTCGTCGGTCTAGCGGAGCAAGTCGGCGGCAAAGGCCATCATTTCAAAGCGCTGCAGCTGCCGCTCAACTTGGGCATGAGCGAAGCGCTGTCCAACGCCAACCAACCGCTCCACGGCCATCATCACACGCTGCTCGACACCGCGCAGGAGCTCGGCATCACGGTCATGTGCAGCGCCTCGGTGCTGCAAGGACAGCTGACAAAGAATCTACCGCCGATCATCGAAGAAACCTTTACCGGCCTCGAAACCGACGGCCAGCGGGCGCTGCAATTCGTCCGCTCCACGCCCGGCGTCACCACCGCGCTGGTCGGCATGAAACAGCAAAAGCATGTGGATGAGAATCTGCGCACGGCGAAAATCGCGCCGGCGTCTTGGCAGCAATATTCAAAGCTATTTCAGTCCGAGTAATTGTGCGCGTCAGCGCAGATCGAAGATCGCCGGCTCGCTGGACGCCAAAATTTGCGGCGCACGCACACGCGTAGCCTGCGTCGCCGCGTGGCTCAACACCTTGGCCAACTCCTCGACCCGAATCGGTTTGCTCAAGTAGTCGTCCATGCCGACGCCAAGATATTTTTCCCGGTCGCCTTGCAGCGCGTTGGCGGTCAGCGCGATTATCCACGGGCGCCGGTCGCCGAGCCGCTGACGAATCACGCTGGTCGCTTCGAGCCCGTCCATTTCAGGCATCTGCACGTCCATCAACACCACATCGTAGTGTTGCCGTTCCACCGCTTCCACCGCTTCCTTGCCGTTAGAGACCACGTCGGCGCGATAACCCATGCGCTCGAGAATTTTGCCGGCGACTTTTTGATTCACCACGTTGTCTTCGGCCAATAGAATCCGCAGCGGTTGGCGCGCCGCGATCCCGGGATCAAGGCTCAAGTTGCCATTCACGGCTTCTTTCACCTGAGCGCCAAATACCATCGACAGAGCGTCAAGGAGCCGCGCTTCCCTAACCGGTTTGGTCAACTCGGCGGTAAATAACTGTTTAGCGCCATCGCGCCGCCCCATCGAGCTCAGTAAGATAAGCGGTAGCTCGCGGTAGTCCGGCAACTCGCGAGTCTTGCTTGCCAGCTCGATCCCGTCCATTCCCGGCATCTGCATGTCGAGGATCGCCACGTCGAACTTTTCTTGAGCCTTAAAAAGCTCCAGCGCCGCGCTTCCTGAATCCGCTGAAATCACGATCAAGCCTTCGGACTCCAATTGGCGCTTGAGGATTTTGCGGTTTACATCGAGATCGTCGACCGCCAGGACACGCTTGCCTTTGAGCGCGGCACGTTGCCCAGTTTTCTGCCGCGCGTCGTGAGCCTTCCCGACAACGGTAAAACTAAAAGTCGATCCCTTCCCCGCTTCACTTTCCACCCAGATCCGCCCACCCATCAGCTCGACTAATTGCTTTGAAATCGCCAGTCCCAATCCCGTGCCGCCGAACTGGCGCGTCGTCGAGGTGTCGACCTGGCTGAACGACTTGAATAGCCGATCCATTCGTTCGGCGGGAATACCAATACCGGTATCGCGAACCGAAAATTCGATCTCGACAACGCGATTTTCGTCGGCCGATTCTGACTTCTGACTTCCGACTTCCCCGTTCTCACTTCTGCCTGTTGCCTGCTGCCTATTGCCTTCCCCGCACTTGACCTCAATCAGCACCAACCCCTGCTCGGTGAACTTAACCGCGTTGTTGGCCAGATTAACCAGCACCTGGCGCACCCGCGAGAGATCGCCGACGATGCCAAACGGCACACTCGGGTCGATGGAGTAGACCAGTTCGATATTTTTCTCCGTCGCTCGCGGCAACACCAGGTCGGCGGTCTCTTCGATGCTCTGGCGGATATCGAAGGGCACCTGCTCGACTTCTAGTTTGCCCGCTTCGATTTTGGAGAAATCCAAGATATCGTTGATCAGCGTCAGCAACGCATCGCCGCTCGAGCGGATGGTCTCGGTAAAGTCGCGCTGGTCTTTCGTCTGCTCGGTATCGAGTAACAAACCGGTCATGCCAATCACCGCATTCATCGGTGTGCGGATCTCGTGGCTCATGTTGGCTAAGAATTCCGATTTGGCGCGGGTCGCCACCTCCGCCTTCTCGAGGGCCTCAGCTAGCTCATCAGCTTTTCTCGTCACTTGAGCAGCCTGCTGTTCGACCTGCACCTTTACGTCCTGGAGTTCAACCATTTGGATTTGCAGCTGTCGCTCGGCGCTGCATCGTTCGGTGATTTCCCCTTCCAGCGTTGCATTGAGGTGGACGATCTCTCGGGTACTGGTTTCAACCATCCGCGCAAGAAACCAGGCCATCAAACTCGCGGCGATAATTCCCAGCGCCGACACACCCATCGACCATGCGCGTTCCGACTCAAAGATACCGACGCGAGTCCGCAGTAATATATCGAGTTCGCCCACCGCAACCTTCCAGTATTCGAAGCTCGCTTCACGAGCTTCTATCGCCGCTGGCAAGTAAACTGCCGGCGTGACCCCGCCGCCCTCCGTGGCTGCGGCCTGTTGTGTCAGCGCGATAAACTTCTTCGCGGCGTCTCGATATTTTATCAATGCCGGTCGCAAATTTTTCTGCAGCGTCGGACTGGTGCCATGAAAATTTGCGTCTTCAATAATCGAGGTTTCGGTGCTCGCGGTAATGCGGTCGAGATCCGACTCTTGCAGCATGGCGGCATGCACCGCCATTTGCATTTGCTCGTCTGGAGTCGCTTTGCCGCGTGAGAGAATTGCGTAGCCGAACCGAGCGACGCGGGCGAGGCGTTCCTGGGTTTGTGGCAAAACTAAAAGCGTCACATCCATCAGATAGTAGCTATCCAGATCGGGATCCAATATCAGATTCGATGTGTCACCGGCATGGTTGATCATCGTCCTCAAATCCCCCGCCAGGTGATCGAATTGTTTGTCGGCATCTGCTCGCCCAAGACCGCCCTCCGACCAGGCCCGCGCCAGGGCCTGCCACTCACCGTGGAGGTTTTTCACTTGCGCGTGTAGCCGGTTGCGTTTGGCTAATCCCTCTTCGGTAAATTGCAAGGCAGTTCCCAAGCGACGGTCTTCGTCGATGAGGCGTTGAAAGCTCGCGGCGATGGTTTCTCGTGGGTCCCGGGCCATCGGCGCGTTGGTCGTCACCAGACTCGTCAATTGGTACCCCTGGATCAGCTGAAGCAGTTCTTCGAGGCGGCGTTGATAGGCGTTACCACGAAGCTCTTGGGTGGCAAAGTCGATGGAGGCATTGATGTTAGCAACGATCAGGTACGCCAAGACACCGATCGGCAAGGCGAAGCTCGCCGCCGCGATCAGCAATATCTTTTTGCCGATGCTCACGCGAGTCTTCGTTGTGGTCCAAAAGCCGCCCTTTCCCGGAGTGAAACCCGACAGATGGGCGGATCGAAGGGCGGGAGGAGTTTTTCTTTCCATCAATGCCATCGTGATATCCTCCTAAAGTGTCCTGAGAGCGTCAGCGTCAGGCATCTTGTCCGCCACGGTGCACTCCACGTTGGCGGCCGCTAAAGTCCTTTGTCCCGCCTGCGCCAACACCCTGGCCAACTCCGCGACCCGAATCGGTTTGCTCAAGTAGTCGTCCATGCCGACGCCAAGATATTTTTCCCGGTCGCCTTGCAGCGCGTTCGCCGTCAGCGCGATAATCCACGGGCGCTGATCGCCGAGCCGCTGACGAATCACACTGGTCGCTTCGAGCCCGTCCATTTCAGGCATCTGCACGTCCATCAACACCACGTCGTAGTGTTGCCGTTTCACCGCCGCCACCGCTTCTTTGCCGTTGGCGACCACGTCCGGGCGATAACCCATGCGGTCGAGAATCTTGATCGCGACCTTCTGGTTCACGACGTTGTCCTCGGCGAGAAGTATTTTTAGCGGAAATCGTTCAGCCAATTTTTGCTCAACTTTGGGCTTGGCCAGTGAAGCGCCATTCTTCGACGAACCGCCGAGCACTTTCACTAGCACATCGCAGAGCTGTGACGCCTTAACCGGTTTGACCAACACCCGGACAAAGTCATGGTTGGCGAATTCCGGCCGCGCCGAGGTCAGCATGACCAACGGCAGGGATTCACAGCCTTGGCGCGAGTGGATTCGCGCCGCCAACTCGATACCGTCCATCTCCGGCATCTGCATGTCCAACAGCGCGACATCGAATTTTTCGCCGTTCTTAATAAATCTCAACGCATCAGCGCCTGAAGCGGCCGATCTGACGACCATACCCTGAGCTTCGAGTTGGCGCGTAACGATGGCAAGGTTGATCTCCTGATCGTCCACCGACAAAACCCGTTTTCCAGTCAACTCAGAGCGCTGCTTCTCGACACTTGGAGCCGCGACGGCCGTGCCGCGGATGGTAAACGAGAAGGTTGAACCTTTGCCCACTTCGCTCTCGACCCAAATTTTACCGCCCATCAGTTCGACCAGCTGTTTTGAGATCGCTAAACCCAAACCCGTGCCGCCATACAGTCGCGTCGTCGAACTATCGACTTGGCTAAAAGATTTGAACAACCGATTCAACCGATCGGCGGGAATACCGATACCGGTATCGCGCACCGAAAAAACCACCTCCAGCTCGTCCCCTCCGCCTACCTGGTTTCGGGTTTCGAGTTGCAAGTTTCGAGTTTCAGACTTCGCTCCAAGATCAGCGCTCACTCCGATGCCATTTTCAATTTTCAATTGTCCATTATCGATTTGTCCGTCTCCGCGCTTCACATCGATAAACACAATGCCCTTCTCGGTGAACTTCACCGCGTTGTTGACCAGATTGACCACCACCTGGCGCACCCGGGCGAGATCGCCGACAATGCCCCACGGGACACTCGGGTCGATGGAATAAATCAGCTCCAGACCTTTCTCGCTAGCCCGTCCAGTAACCAAATCGGCGGCCTCCTCGACGCACTGACGCACATCGAACGGCGCTTGTTCGATGTCGAGTTGTCCGGCTTCGATCTTGGAAAAATCTAGAATATCATTGATCAGTTCCAGCAACGCGTCGCCGCTCTTGCGGATCGTCTGGGTGAAGTCGCGCTGTTCGTCGTTGAGCTTGGTATCGAGCAGCAGCCCGGTCATGCCGATCACCGCGTTCATCGGCGTGCGAATCTCGTGGCTCATGTTGGCGAGAAAGTCGCTCTTGGCTTGGGTTGCCGCTTCGGCCTCGTCTTTGGCCGTCTCCAACTGCTCGCCTTGCTTGACGCTTTCGGAGTAGAGCGTCGTCAGCTCTTGAGTCCGTTCGGCGATCTTTTCTTCCAGACCCTGGTACGACTCTTTCAACGTCGCGGCCATGCCGTTGAACTGCTCAGCCAAACTTTCAAGCTCGTCGCCGGTGCGGATATTCAGTCGATGATCTAAGTTGCCCTCGGCGATCGAACGCGCGCCGGCCGCCAGATCACGCACCGCGCCGGTAATGCGGTTACTAAAAAATGCACTAAAGCCAAAGGCAACGACGATGCTAAGACCGAGGATCGCGAAGAATGCCCACTTAACCGCCAGCAATTGTCCCAACGCTGTGGCCTCGGGCTCTTCGACGATCACCGTCCAGCCGAGTTTGGGAATTATCAAACGGCTTTCAATCGTCGCGCCGGAGGCCGCGCTGCGCTGGTTCGCCGCAACATTTAACTTGGCGGTATTCGCCGCCAACAAAACCTTTGAATAATCCGGATGAGCGATCAGCCGGCCCTTAGCATCGGCGACGGAAACCACTCCGCTGGTTTCCGCGCTGATATCGGCCACCGCCTCCCAAAGATTTTTGAGACTCACTCGAGCGATCATCGCGCCGGCGATCTCGGCCGCCGTATAGCGCACCGGCACCGCAACCGTTACGAAGGGTTCCGCGGTAAACTCGTACTCCACTGGGCCGTAGAAAACCTTGCCGCGCATCGGTTCGAGAAATATCGGCGCGAATGTGAGATCGACGACTTGCGCCTCTTCATAGACTTGATCGCGGGAGACTTGCTCGATCCGTTTGCCGGTGGCGTCTACGAACGAGAGTTGACGAATTTGTGGGTCGAGTTTCATCAACCGGGTCAACGCTTGTCTTTGCGCGTCGGCCTTGGCTTCCCAAAATCTGCCGATTTCACCGGCGGTCGCAAGACGGCTGGCCCGTTGGTCGACGAACTCAACGATATGCGCGGAGGCGCGCAGCAACAACTGCTCTTGCCGTTGGCTCACGCCCGCGCGCAAGGTCGGATCGATGCGCCACTGCCAAAGTACCAAGACCGCGACGCCGATCACGGCTAAATTGATCAATAGCAAACTAAAGAATTTGGCGCGCAGTGTCGACGCTCGGAGAAGTTTCATCACGTCTTTCTTTTACCTGAATCGTCGAACGCCTTAGTCGAATATTTTATCGGCCCGCTCCAAGATTTTTTCAGGAACTTTGAGACCGATCGCTTTGGCGGTGCTACGATTGATCGTGAGCACCAGAGGATACGGCGTCTCGATCGGGATCTCGGCGGGTTTCACGCCTTTCAAAACTTTAACCACGAGTTTGGCCGCTTGCGCGCCCATCAAATGGAAGTCGGAACCGTAAGAACCCAGCGCGCCCGCTTTAACCCAAGAGTCCTCGTGAACAACTAAAGGTATACGTTCCATTTTCGCTTTGGCGATCAATCCCTGAATATTCATCCCGATTAGAACGGACGGAATAGGAAAGATCGCGTCAATGCTCTGCCATCTTTCTGCCAGCAGTTTGCCAAAGTCTTCGGTGCCGACGACGTCTTTGCTTACCAGACGGAAACCCATCTTTTTGGCGGGCTCGTTTAAATAGGGCAGCACGACCTTGGCACTGGTTTCATTTATCGAAACGATCACCAAGACCGACTTCGCCCTGGGCGCGAGGTCCTTTAACAGTTCTAGCCGCTTCGCCGTTAGCAGCGCTGCGTGATTGGATACCCCCGTGACATTGTTGCGCGACGAGGCGAAGCTGTCGACGAGCTGAGCACGCACCGGATCGCCCACCACGGTAAAGACAATCGGAATCGTTGCGGTGGCTCGTTTGACCGCAGTCGTGTGCGCTGTTGCCACCGTAAAAATCAGATCCGGCTTCGCCTCGATCAGTTTTGCCACATGCCCGTCAAGGTTGGCCGTCTCGCCTTTGCTATCCTCGACGATAAAACTCAGATTCTTACCTTCGCGGTAACCGAATTTCATCAGCCCCTCGCGCAGTCCGTCCAACACCGGCGCAAAGTTCACTCCCGGCGTCAGCACTCCAATATTCGCCGGCGCCGGCTGCGCGCTCACGGGTACCGCGCCGCAGAATCCGATTGCCGCCGCTAACAGGCAAGTCGTGATTGCGATATTTTTCAATTTGCTTGACTCCATGCTTATCACCTTCATTTTTGACGATTCTTATTCGACAATGCGATCCACGCGGGACATCGCCTCACGGGAAATCCTTGAGCCTAACAATTTGGCGGTCGTCTGATTGATCACGAGCACGAGTTTATCCGGCGCCTCCGTGGGAATTTCTGACGGCTTGCCCCCTTTGAGAATCTTGGCCAGCAACCTGGCCGATTGAAGACCGCTCTGGTGAAAATCGGCGCCGTAGGAAAACAGCGCGCCCCGTTCAGCCATCGTCGTCTCATGGGTTATCATCGGCAGCTTTTCTTGCTTGGACTTTTTGATCAGCATGTCGATATGGGTGCTCGCCAGGACCGACGGCACATGGTAGATCGCATCGACAGCGCCGCGGGGGAGAGCTGCCAGAGCTTTCTCGATGTCCTCTCGGCTCGAAACCTCACGGCGGACGATTTCAATCCGCAACTTCTCGGCGCTGCTTTCGACGAGCTTGAGGGAATCCAAAGAGATACCGTCCTTCGCCGCAACCAGCGCCAAGATCCGCTTCACTCCCGGCACCAGCTCCTTGAGAACCTCCAAGCGTTTTCCCGACAGCAGCACGGAATGACTCATGATGCCGGTGGCATTGCTTTTCGAATTGCCGTAGCCGGTGGTCAAGCCTGACTTCACCGGGTCGCTGACCCAAACAAATACAATCGGCAGCTCGCCAGCCAATTGCTTAACGGCAACCGCATGGGCGGTGGTCACGGCGAACAACACGCTGGGACGGAACTCAAGAATTTTCTTGATCGGTTCGGCGAGATCGGAGTTCGATCCCTTAGTATCCTGGACCGCGAAGCTCAGCTCCTTATCCGGGCGGAAACCTAACCGCTCCAGCCCCTCTTTGAGGCCGTCCAGCGCCGGTTCGAAAGTCAGACCGGGCGTCAGCACGCCGATGCGGTGGGTTTGCGCGATGACGTAGACAGGAACACTGATTCCCGCCGCTGCGATTATGAAATAACCGGCGATTAACCTTCTAATCGGATACGATCTCTTCATAGTGTCAGGTTCTTTCCAAGCCATCGAACAAGATACATTCAAGTTTATTGATCCATAGATCGGTAAGACTACGTAGGACTTTAGCGCGCCCGATTCCCTCTGAGCGAATTGGAGGAACCCTAGCGGCAGCACTTGGAATTGTTGGCAGGAAGCTATGGAACAAACGACGCACTGCGGCAGCGCGCGTTGGGATTCGTAGGACAGAGACGGACGGATGCTCGCTTAAAAATGGAAACGTGATGGATTGATTTAGTTGCCAGTCAGGGTGTCTAAATCGCCGAACAACTTGTCGAGCTTGGCAAGCGCGGCTTTGGGTAACGGCGGTTTGGTGATCGCGTTTAAGTTTTCATTCAGATGATCCAGATTGCCGGTGCCCGTGAGAACCACATCGACACCTTGCTCATGACGGCAAAAACGGTAGGCCGCTTCCGGCAACGTCGCGGCGTCAGTTTCTTTGAGTAAGAAACCCAGCGGGTCGTTCAGTTCGAGTGCATCTTTTGCCAGGGTACCCTTCTCAACCAGCTCTGCGCACATCTCCATGAGCCGCTTAGTTTGGCTTAAGGCGCGCCGCACGGCGAACATGTCGAGGACCCCGACGCCGGCTTGCAGCGTCAGCGGAAAAATGTTTTTGCGCGCCGACGGATTGAGCAAACTGAAGCCGACCATCACCACGTCCCAGAGATTTTTTTTGAGACTGTCTTCCAACATCGTGTGCGCGGTGTCGACGACAAACCCTTCGGTGACGCCGATGAAACGAATCTTGCCCTGCTCCTTCAACCGGCGCATCGGTTCGATCAAACGATCTTGCGCGAACTGGTAATCCTTGGGCTCGACGCCGTGCAGATGATAGATGTCGATGTAGTCGGTGCCGAGCAATCTTAAACTCTTCTCGACACCGGCAAAAATCGCCGCCGCAGGATCGGTATCGTCGGGCTTCGGTAAGGTTATCTTAGTGGAGATCACCACCTGATCCCGCGGCCGTCCGGCGATCGCTTTGCCGACCACCCCTTCGGTGCCGTAATTCTGCGCCGTGTCGAGAAAGTTGACGCCGAGATCGAGCGCCTGCTTGATCAAGCGAACCGCATGTTCTTCCGCCCCGGCATCGCCGCGCATGCCGAGCCGGCTCGGCCCGCCGCAGCCCAGTCCAGCGACGCTAACTTTCAAACCTGTTCTACCTAAAGTTGTGTATTCCATCGCCATCGATCCTGTAGGGGCGCGATTCACCATTCCACCCGTACGCCCAGCACTTCGCCGGTAGCGCGAATCAGTCCGGCGACGCTCAATGCGCAATCGACCCAAGCCTTTCGGCCATCCAACTTGGCAATCCGTGCGCGTAAATCAATTTGTTCGTGCAGCGGCGTTGGCTTCAAATAGGAAACATTCAAATTCGCCGTGACGTAACCGATGCGCGGCGCGCTGCCGATGGCGCGCCCTTCGGCGCGATAGGCGTGGGCGATGGCGAGGTTCAAGCTGTGGCAATCGATTAGCGAAGCGATAATGCCGCCGTTTAAATTATCCTGGGCGCCGCCGCAGTGATGCGGCTGGGCGCGCCAGGTGGCAACCGCCTCATCGCCGTTCCAAAAACTTTTTAGCTGCAAGCCTTTCTCATTGGCGGCGCCGCAACCATGGCAATGATGTACCGAGCCTTGATCCTGAAAAGCGAGATCGCTCACGCTATTTGTCTTTTTCGAACTTCAGCGACGCCGAGTTGATGCAGTAGCGCAGGCTAGTCGGCTTGGGACCGTCGTCGAAAACATGGCCCAAGTGAGCGTCGCACTTGCTGCACAGCGCTTCGACCCGGCGCATGCCGTAGCTGGTGTCGGTTTCGGTTTCGACGTTGTCGGCCGCCACCGGCGCGTAAAAACTCGGCCAGCCGGTGCCGGAGTCGAACTTGGTCTCCGAACTGAACAGTTCGTTGCCGCAGCAAATGCAACGGTAAGTTCCCTTCTCATGATTGTCCCAATACTCGCCCGTGAAAGCGCGCTCGGTGCCCTTCTTCCGCGCCACAGAAAACTGCTCGTCGGTCAGTTGTTTCTTCCACTCGTCGTCGTTCTTTTTGATTTTGTCCATCGTCGGCTCCGATCATATTTATAATTCCGATCAATTAAGAGTTAGCGTCGTTGATGTCCCAAGTTCGGATTTGTTCTTTCACCACGAAGATCACGAAGGGTTCGCACAATTATTGCCCCGAACTTCGTGCTCTTCGTGTCCTTCGTGGTGAAAACATTTTAACGTTAGACTTGGAATAAGTATTATTACGTCTCACCGGCTCTGCATGTTGACAAATTGCAGCGGTATCGGAATATCCGCGCCACGCAGCATTTGAATCACCGCCTGCAAATCGTCGATGCTTTTGCCGGTGACGCGCACTTGGCTGTCTTGCATCGCTGCTTGGACTTTGAATTTCTTGTCCTTGATCATCTTGACGATGGCGCGGGCGTTGTCGGAGTCGACGCCGTCTTTGATGGCGATCTCGCGCTTGAGCATGCCGAGGGCGGCCGCTTCCGAACTTTTCGAGTCCAAGCAGCGCCGGTCGACCTTGCGCTTGACCAGATTCTCTATCAGCGTGTCCTGCACCGCGCGCATCTTCATGTCGTCTTCGGTGGTGACATGAATTTTCTGCTCTTTCTTGTCCAAGCGAATCTCCGTTTTGGAGTTACGAAAATCGTAGCGCGTGAGAATCGTCTTGGTGGTGATGTTAACGGCGTTATCCACCTCCTGCATATCGATGCGGCTAACGATATCGAACGACGGCATGGCGCAAATTTCCTTTCAATCTTTTTTCCGACCCGGAGTCGGCTTTTTCTTTGCCCGTGGCGGCGCGTCACGCTGACCTTTGACGGAGCCGCCGAGAACGAAATCGAGAATATCGCTGCGCGTGATAATTCCCTCAAGTTGTTCGTCCCGCACCACCGGCAGAGAACCGATGCGATGTTTGCGCAACAGGGCGACGGCCTGAAGCAGCGGCGTCTCGGGCCGGACGATGAATATGTCGCGGGTCATGACTTCTTCCACCGTGACCTTTTCAGCGAACTCGTCGATCGCCTCGGTGCGGTCGATCATCATGCTGGTCGGATAAGCGTCGCGGATGTCGCGATCGGTGACGATGCCGATCAAACGATCGTCGTCGAGCACCGGCAATTGGTTGATCCGATGCTTGGCCATCAATTGGCGCGCGATGGCGATGCTGTCGAATGTTTCGACGGCGAGCACGCCGGTGCTCATCCAATCGGCCACGCAGATCGCTTTGCTCTGGTTTTTTTGCCGGGCCATTACTTTTGCTCCATTTTATAGCCGCGTCCTTTGAGCAACTCAATGAGGCCGTTCTTGCCGACTAAATGGGCCGCGCCCACCACCACCAAAACATCTTCGTCGAGCTTTAAGAAATTTTCGATCTGCGGCAGCCAATTCCGATTGCGCTGGTCGAGCAGCTTCTCGCGCAGCGCCGGATAATCCGCCATGCTCTCCAAGAATAATTTTTCCGCGGCGACGACATCGCCTTTGCGCCACGCTCGCACCATGGTATCGACGGTCTTGTCGAACTGCTCCATTTCAGCGAAGGATTGGCGCAACATCATTTCTTGCAGATCCGCCGGTAAACCATCCAGGAGTTCGATCTGAAATTCGCCGCTTTCCAAACCGCTCACCGGTTTGCCTGCCAATTTCGCACGCTCGGCCAAAAGGCGGTCCACACCCAAGTTCGGATCGTAGCCAAGCTTTTGCAACTGCCTAACAATCATGTCATGCCCGCGACCCAAGGTTTGAATGGGCTCAGCATTTTGATTTCGATGCCGAGATCGTTGGCCCAAACGGTCGCCATTTGCATGGTCTCTGAAGAAACTTTTTGCGACAAAGTCTTGCCATCGAGATTCATGCCCCGTTTGAGCACCAGCTGCTGCATCTTCTCCGGCCCTTCGTTGAGCAAATCGATCTCGAAGACCAGCCTCTTTGCCTTGGCGATTGTTTCGTCGATGATCGGCTTGAGCGCGCTGTCGGCTTTTCTAAGTAGATGGATCGAGCCGAGAATGTAGACGCGGTTATTGCCCTCGACCTGCCAAAGAAAGCTTTTTTCCTGGGCGCACAGCGAACCGGCGCACCAGCCGAATGCCAACAGCAAAAAGATTGCGGTCGACACACGCGGCGGAATGGGCGAGTTCTTCATGGGCAATCTCCGAACGACGGTCGACAACGGCGGCGGCAAAAAACCAAATGGATTGAGGAATTCTAAGGAAGCCGGCAGAGTTCTACCACTCAAGACGAACACAAACCTCTTCGCCGCGCTCTTCAATCGGCAACACCGTTAGCGGCGCGCCGCCCTTGGGCAACGTGCATTCGCCGGATTGCAGATCGAAGCAGTAGCTGTGGTTGTTGCAGCGGATCTGCGTGCCATGATTGAGATTGACCAGCTGGCCGGCTTCTTTCAGGTCTGCGTCTTCATGGGGACATTGCCGGGAGAAGCAATAATATTTGCCCTCGACGAACGCCAAGACCACTTGGCGTCCGCCGAGGTCGACTGCTTTCATGGCACCGGCGGTCAATTCGCCGATGCGCGCGAGGGGAATATAACTGACGCCCATTATTTACGCCGCCGCCTTATGTTGACGATAGAGCGGCCCGCGCATCACCTGGCCAGGTAGATCGCCGGTCATGCGACCCTGATCGTTGATCACCGTGCCGTTGACGATGGTGTAGTGCATGCCGATGGATTTCTGCACCATGCGTTTGGTGTTGGCGGGAAAATCATTCGCCCAGGTCGGCTCTTCGGCATGGACCGTCTTGGGGTCGAAGATCGTAATATCGGCGGCGTAGCCAGGACGCAGCAAGCCGCGGCCTTGCAGGCCGAAGATCGACGCCGGATGAAAAGTCAGCTTGTGAATCGCCTGCTCCAGCGACATCACTTGGCGCTCGCGCACCCACAATCCGAGAAGAATCGTGCCATAGCCGAAATCCGCGCCGAACAAAACATGGGCGCCGGCGTCGGAAGTGCCGATCAATACGTAAGGGCTGCGGAGAATCTCGCCCATGGCGTTCCAATCGCCGCCGTTGTTGGCGTTCCAAAAAATCGTTTCGAGATTTTCGTCAAGCGCGAGATCGAGAAAAGCGTCGATCGGCGCTTGATTGCGCATGGCCGCCATCTCGGCGATGGTCTTGCCTTGGAATTTTTGGTTTTCAGGTTTGAAAACCTTTTCGACTTTCGGGATGTCCCAGCGTTTGTGATAGTTGGTCAGGCGCAGGTTATCGATCTCGTACTGCAACTTGACCCGCGTGTCGGCATCGGCGAAGGCCTGCTTACGCACTTCCACCGGCAGAAACATCAAATTTTTCCAGGTCGGGAACTCGTCGAAGATCTGGCAGTCTTTCAAAGTGAAGTGGCGCACCAGCGGCACCGTGTGGGTCAAGCCGTAGGCTTGATAGCCGGCCTTGAAGATCGGCTCGACGGCTGCCAACTGTTCGCGCCAGAGATTCGGTTCGGACCAACGATGTTGCAAGCTCTGCCAGAGAATCGGCCGCTGCGTTCGCTTCGCCAGTTCATGATACCATTCGAAATGTTCGACCTTGTTGCGGCCGAGAATGGTTTCGATGACGCCGGCGTTGCGCTCGCCGAGCACGTCGCAGAGAGCAAAAAACTCGTCATCGTCGGCCAAACGGCTCGACACCGGTTTGCCGTCTTCGCGCATATGGCGATCGTTGCGGTTGGTCGACATGCCGAGGGCGCCGCCTTCCATGGCGTCGAGCACCAAGCCCTTCATCTTTTGCACTTCGCCGCCCGTCGCGGTTCTTTCGACGGCTTCTTCACCCATGGCATGATGGCGCACGGCAATGTGACCGACTAAGCCGCCGACGTTGATGCCGACTTTACCCTCGAAGTTGTCGAGATACTCGCCGTAGCTGTGCCAGTTCCACTTCACGCCCTGTTCCAGAGCGATGCGCGGAATCGCTTCGACACGAACGAAACTCTTGACTATGGCATCTTCGATGCCCGACCTGACCGGTGCCAAGGACAAACCGCAGTTACCCATCACCACCGAGGTCACGCCATGCTGCGGCTCGCAGGTGCCGTAGGGATCCCAAAGCATCTGCGCGTCGAGATGGGTATGATGATCGATGAAGCCGGGCGAAACCGCTAAACCGCCGGCGTCGATCGTCTTCGCCGCGCCATCTTTCACTTTACCGATTTCGACGACTCTGCCGTCCTTGACGGCGACATCGGCGACGTAAGACGGTAGACCGGAACCGTCGACCACGCGTCCACCGCGAATCACTAGATCATTAGCCATGGGAAACCTCCAATCGATGCTGACGAGTTTTGTCTCAATTCAACGAACCGGACCCACGATACGACAACTGCCGCCAGACTGTCAAATCGCCCGAGTCGCTTGACGCCTCTCCGTGTATCCGGCAATATGACGGACATGAACGCTCCATTGGTTCATACCAACTTATTCTTGTGTTGGCGGCGCTGGCAATTCGAACAGTGTCGTCATCATGGCTAATTCCCAGCGCTAATAAAATTAAAATTGGAAAGGGCCATAGGTGCAAAACTTATGGCCCTTTTTGTTATTGCAAAAAATGATTCAACCGAGCTTTCAAGAATTCCGCAAATTGGCCAAGCAAGGCAACTTGATACCGGTCTACCAAGAACTATTGATGGACTTGGAAACCCCGCTATCGTTTTTCAAGCGCCTCGAACGGGACCGCTACTCATTCTTACTTGAAAGCGTCGAAGGCAGCGAACGCTGGGCGCGCTATTCGTTTCTCGGCACCCAACCGCGGCGCATTTTCAAAGCCCGCGGCGACCAGATTGAGATCATCGAGAACGGCAAAGTAAAAAAACTCCAATCGCCGGCGCCGCTGCGCGTGCTCGAAGAACTCATGCAAGGCTACCGGCCGGTGGCGGTGGCCGGCGTGCCGCCGTTTTTCGGCGGGGCCCTGGGCTACGTCGCCTACGACGCCATTGAGCAGTTTCATGAAATCAAGAACGACAAAAAAGATCCGCTAGGCATGCCGGAGATTTTTTTCTTGTTCGTCCAGACTCTGGTCGCCTTCGACAACTTGAAGCACACCATCAAGGTCATCGACAATGTTTTTGTCGAGCCGAAAACCGATTTGCGCCGGGCCTACGACGCTTCAGTCAAACGCATCGGCAAAGTCATCTCTAGCCTGCAAAAGAAGCCGCGCGGCATCGAACCGCGCGATTTGAGCCAAGGCAAAGGGACGCGCAGGTTTCGCTCCAATCTTTCCCAGAACGATTTCAAGAAAGCGGTGGGCCGGGCCAAAGAATATATTAAAGCCGGCGACATCATTCAGGCAGTGCTCTGCCAACGGCTCGAAACCGAGACCGACAGCGACCCCTTCGAGATTTATCGCGCCCTGCGTTACGTCAACCCGTCGCCTTACATGTTCTACTTCGAGCTGGAAGAGTTAAGAATCATCGGTTCGTCGCCGGAAACCATGGTGCGGCTGACGGATAATGTCATCGAGCTCCGTCCCATCGCCGGCACGCGCAAGCGCGGCGCCACGGCGGAGGAAGAACGGGAACTCGAAGCCGACTTGCTCGCCGATCCCAAGGAGCGCGCCGAACATATCATGCTGGTCGATCTCGGCCGCAACGATGTCGGCCGGGTCGCCGCCATCGGCAGCGTCGAGGTCAATGAACTGATGGCCATCGAGCGCTACTCCCATGTCATCCACATCGTCTCCAACGTGCGCGGCAAATTGGCCGCCGGCAAATCCGCTTTCGACTTATTTGTCTCGGCCTTTCCCGCCGGCACGCTGTCCGGCGCGCCGAAAGTTCGCGCCATGCAGATCATCAGCGAGCTCGAACCGCAAAAGCGCGCACTTTACGGCGGCGCCATCGGCTATTTCGGTTATAACGGCAATCTCGACACCTGCATCGTCATTCGCACCATCGTCATGAAAGGCAAAAAGGTTTTTATCAACGCCGGCGCCGGCATCGTCGCCGATTCCGATCCCACGCTGGAGTATCAAGAGACCCTCAACAAGGCGCGCGCCATGCTCAGAGCCGTCGAGCTCGCCGAACAGTGGAGTAAGCGATGATCCTGCTCATCGATAATTACGACTCCTTCACCTACAACCTCTATCACTATCTCGGCGAGCTGGGCGCCGAGGTTAGAGTTTATCTAAACGACAAAATCACCCTAGACGAAATCGCAGCGCTACGACCGGAAAAAATCGTCATCTCGCCCGGCCCCTGCACGCCCAAAGAAGCGGGCATCTCCTGCGCTACGATCGAGCGCTTCGGCGCACGCATTCCGATCCTCGGCGTCTGTTTGGGCCATCAATCCATCGGCGCCGCTTACGGCGGCCGGATCGTGCGCGCGCCGTCGATCATGCACGGCAAGCTGTCGAATGTAACCCACGACTCCAAGACCATTTTCCGCGACGTAAAAAACCCCTTCGCCGCCATGCGCTATCACTCATTGGTGATCGATCCGAAAACTCTGCCGGCGCAATTAACCGTCAGCGCGCGCAGCGCCGACGGAGTTATCATGGCGGTGCGGCACAAAAAATTTCCCGTCGAAGGCGTGCAGTTTCATCCTGAGTCGATTCTCGCCGAAGAAGGCAAGAAGCTCTTGAAAAACTTTCTCGACAACTTTTAACCGATGAAACTGTTGTGCTTCCAAGCCAAGCGCTTTCGCTGGAAAACCCACTCAAAGACGCTGCCTGAAGTCGCGGATCAAGAAGTCGACCAGGAAGTCGCCGAAGCCGTCATAGTATTCATCCACGCCGAAGCCGCCGACAACGATAGCGAAAGAAGCGCTTCGGTGCTGCGCCAGAGCTTGAAGCACATCAAATGGCTCGCCAACAAACGCGACCTTAAAAACATCGTGCTTCATTCGTTCACGCATCTTGGCGGCGCCAGCGCCGAACCCACATACGCGGAGACTTTCATCACGACATTAGATCAACGGCTGCAAGAAACCGGCTACCAAGTTTGGCGCACGCCCTTCGGTTATTTTTGCGAATGGGATTTAAGCGTTTACGGCGAAAGCCTCGCCAAGGTGTGGAAAGAAATCCACTGAAGTCCGCGGGCTCCTCTCGGTAGCGTTAAGGACTCGCCGAGCGACGGCGAAATCCCCGCCTACCTCCGGCAAAGCGTGTTATACTCGCGTTGAGTAAAGATAGTTCGGAGGCGATCGATGTGCCGCGAGCGAAAATCAATTTTCATAAAGCTGATCCTATGCGCGATCTTTTTGAGCATAGTTGCCTGCAAGGCCAAGCCTAAAGTTGGCGACATGCGCGGGCTGCCGGATCTCAACGAACAGGCGCGCAACTTCGTCACCACTGAAAACACCAAAGTGCGCGCCGGACCGGGACCGCAATTCCGAGTTTTAGCGGATATTCCCAGCGACGCCAAAGTCATCGTCGTCGGCCGCGACGGCGACTGGCTGTTGATCGTCTCCAAGAAAGGCAACGCGCCTGGCTTCATCGCCATGTCTGGCGTGCGCGCCTGGCAAGGCGACGCGCGCGAAGCTGCCGGCATCGTTAGCAGCGAGCGGCATACGGGCGAAGGCAAGTATTTGACCATTTCCGCCACGCCGTTTCCGCCACGCCGTTACGCAGCAGACCGGGATTGCAGTATCCGGTGGTCGCCGACCTGACCAAGGGCACCAGCGTCGAAGTTGTCGAAAACGATCACGGCTGGTTACGAATCGAATCGAAAAAAGGCAACAAGCCCGGCTACATCGACGCCAGCTTCGCCCGCCCGGCGGAAGTTCAGTAACCGCCCGACAACAGCGCCATCAAAGTTTCAGCAGCCGCAACGCGGTGCCGCCAAGCATATCTGCTTTGGCGCTTTCGCTGAGCGATAGATTTCGAATTGTCTCCACATAATTTTTTAGCGCCGCCATGCCCTTGCCGGTGTCGGTGTTCACGCCGGTAAAATCCTGCGGATAATCGCTGGCGAAAACCAAGCGCTCGGGGCGGATGCCTGCGAGAGCGCAGTTGAGCGCGGTAACGCCGCCTTCAAAGCCAGCCATGTCGAAGAAAACCATGTCGTAATATTCTCCGAAGTTTTTTTTCAGCGAGCCGAAGCGATAACCCTTGGCGACTAAACGGTCTTTCACCGCGGCGATGCCGCCGCCAAAGTGGGCCATGACGATTTTCAAATCAGGATAGCGGTCGAAAACCCCGCCGGCGATCAAGCGCGTGGTTGCCACGGTCAAATCCACTTCACGGCCGAGCACCCGCGGCAGATCGTAGTCTTTCAAATGCTCGTAACCGGTGGGCACCAGCGCCGGATGGACGAACAACGGGACATCGAGTTCGCAAAGCAATTCATAAAGCGGGAAAAGCTCCGGCGCGTCGAGAGAAAGGCCGTTGACCTGGGATGTGATAGTAACGCCGCGTAAATTTAAATCGACGATCGCCCGGCGCAGTTCGGCGATGGCCGGCGGCCCTTCCAAGATCGGCGCCTGGGCCAAGCCGACGAAGCGACGCGGATATTTTTTCTCAATCGCGGCAAGATCGTCGTTGATGAAGCGGCATTCGTCGAGCGGCGCCGACCAGCCGAGCAGACAAGACAAGACTGACATATCGACTCCCGCCTCGGCCATGTCTTGCAGCTGCAAATCCAAATCGTAGAGCCGCCGATGCATGGTGGTCGCCGGCAGACCGCCTTCCTGAAGCAAGGTATTGCCGGTCTCGGAATAGAGGCCGCGTTTTTTCGCCAATTCGATCGGAATATAGTGATGCTGAAAATCGACAACCATGTTTGCTCCTCTTCGCTCAATTATTTTTACCGGCGCGCGAGCGCGCCCGCCAAGAAATCACTATGGCTACTAGCCCAATCGGCACCAACCACGCAAATGAAAAACGCTGTGCCCCAGCGAACACCGCCTGAGAAGACCAGAGCTTAGGCCCGCCGTCGATTTCCATCAGCGCCACGACGATGGTCGTGCCGATGGTCCCAGCCGCGGTACCGAAAGAACTCAGCATCGCCGCCAACACGCCGTAATCATTTTGCTCCACCGCGGCGAAGGCCGATTTCTGATTCGCCGGCGTGAAGCAGCCGATGCCCGCGCCGAGCAGGCCGAGCACCGCGCCGACCACGGCGAAATGGGAATCGACGCCCAAGGCCGCGTAGCAAGCAATCCCGGCGACGATCAACGCGATGCCGACCGCAGCCACTGACGAAGAATCGAAGCGATCGGCCATGCGGCCGCTCAACGGCGACGCCAACGCCGTCGACAGCGGTAAGATCGCCAACAGGAAACCGGCGCCGACGGCGCTGGCACCAAGAACATTTTGCAGGTAAAGCGGCGAGGCCAAGGCGATCGGATTGTAGATCATGTGACAGAGAATCAGCGCGACGATGGCCGCGGAAAGGTTCAGGTTGCGAAAGATCGCGACATCTATCAAGGGTTTCTCGGCGCGCAACTCGATCAAGACAAAGCTCGCCAGGCCGACGGCAGCGACGACAAACCAAGCGAGCACCCAGGGCGAATTCCAACCGAGCCTAGCGCCGAAGCTCAAACCGATCAATAACGACGGATAGCCGACTAGCAACGTCAGAGACCCCCAGAGGTCGAATTTCTCCGGCCGCCGCTCGCCGCTACCGCGAAAAATTTTTATTACCGCCCCGGTCACGGCGAAACCGACGATGAAGTTCATCCAGAAGATCCAGGTCCAGTCGCCGAGCTGCAAGAGAAAGCCACCGACGGTCGGTCCGGTCATGCGGCCCACGGCGATGGCCGAGGCGAAGGTACCGAGCACTTGGCCGCGCCGCTCGGCGGCGAAACTACCGGCAAGCAACGCCGTTGACATCGGCAGCGCCATCGCCAGTCCCACCGCCATCACCGCTCTGGCGATCAGTAGCCGGGAAAAAGAATTCGCCAGCGCGCCCAAGCCGGCGCCGACGGCGTAGAGTGCCACGCCGATCTTGTAGAGCCGACGCTGACCGAGGATGGCGCCGGCACGACCGAAACAAAACGACAAACTGGAAATCGTCACCACGCCCATCAAGGTGATCCATTGAATTTCCGACAAGCTGTTGCCGAACTGTTTTTGCATCGCCGGAAGCGCCACTGCGATGCTGCCGAAGCTGTTGAAAAAGAGAAACGCCGCCAAACAAGTAACCGTAAGCATCGCCCGTTCTTCGGCGCGTGAAAGCGGTGTGAGATCAAGTTGCGCTGGCGTCGTCATCTGAGTCATCAAACGATTTGAGTTTCAATTGGCATACTCCAAGTCCGCGACGATCTCTAGGTACCAAGGAAATTTCATGGTAATTTGCCGTGAATCAAAACATTCCCATAGCGAGTTGCGAGGACGGCAAATTACAACTTTTACCTCGACTCACGATTTTGTCCAAAGTCGCGGTTCGAGGTGATCACGATTGCTCTATCGATCGGTGTTGCCGGCTGTCACAACTCGGTATTCCAGGGCGTAAACGGAAGGGTTTTTTCACTTGGCACAATTCTAGCGAAGTTAAAACATCTCAGCCCATGTAATTGGTTATTTAAGGAGTCGGATATGGAAAGCCTATTTATCTGGATCGTAATGATCGCCGGGGCCGCCATCGCAATGTTGGGGGTCTTTCTAGTCGCTTCCGAAAAGGAGCTCAAGAAAAAACGCCAAGAGCTCGACACCGTGCTCGCCAAATTGGAAGGCGGCACGCCCATGACAGCGGCCGAATCGCCAGCCAGCAGTAGCGGCAATCGCACCGAACTCGTTGAGCTGCGTGCGCGCAACCAGGAACTCGAACGAAACCTCGCCGCGGCGGCAAGCCATTCGGAGTCGGGCAAATCCAGCGATGAAGAGCTGACGATGGCGCTGCGCAATGTCGAGATCGCTCAAACCAACGCCCAATGGCTGCAATCGACCAACGAGAAGCTCAAGAACGAACTCGACGATTTGCAAAAACGCTTCGAAACCAATAGCGCGCAGCATCATGCGGTGCCACAAGCGGCCAATAGTGCCAGCGCGGATGAGCGCCAACGACAGCTCGAAAATGAAGTCGCCGACTTGCAGCAGCAACTGGCCGACCAGCGGGCGAAGATCCGCGATGTCGAGAACCTCGAGCACAAGCTTGAGAACGTCGACGCCATCGAGATGAACCACCGAGAAGAGAAACATAGCCTGGAAGCAAGAATCGCCGAGTTAGAAAAGGAACTGGCGGTGGCAACAATCAACGCCAACGAGTTCGAAACCTTGACCCAGCGCTTGGCGGAGTCGGAACGGTTCCTACAGTCGCTGCGCGCTGAGCGGCAAAGTTTCGATGAAGAGCTAGCGACTTGGGAAGCGCGCGCCAAGAGCGCCGAGGATGATAGCCGTAGGCTCACCGCGCTACGCGAACCTTTCGACAAATTGCTCGCCAAACAAGCGTTGCTGGAAGAACAGCAGCGCGAATATCAGCAAGCTTTGGCGGAATTGTCGAAAGTCGTCGCCAAACCGGAAGTCAGCACATCACCGGTGGCGGGCTTCAATGAATTTCGTGCCGCGCCATTGGCCGAGCTTCAGACAACGACCAACGAGCGC
The DNA here is from genome assembly GCA_009692615.1 of Deltaproteobacteria bacterium. Lineage (NCBI taxonomy): Bacteria > Pseudomonadati > Myxococcota > Myxococcia > Deltaproteobacteria bacterium. Next base: position 46,395 of record SHYW01000006.1, read on the forward strand.
AACTTCACCGAGGACGCCGCGATCGCCACATCTGAACAAGTGATCGCCGCGGCGAACAGCGACAAAAAACCGCGCCGCTTGTTCGGTCTATTTCCCGCGGTCATCATGGTAGCCGCCGGCGGCACATTAGCAGCCGGGTTATGGCACATGAACAACAGCGGCACCACCGCGCCGGCCAGCGTCACCGCCAGTGCCTTACCGGAACATCGGCAACTCAAAGTGGAAGCGCCGCCCGTCGTCGCCGTGGACACCGTCGAAGCTAAAAAAATCGATGAACCCGCCGCCAGCGAGTCGCAGGCCACGCCGCCCAACGCCGAGCGAAAAGTCGCGCCGGTAAAGCCAATCCAAACCGCGCGCATCGAGGCCAACATATCCGGCACCTATGAAGTCACCCACTCAAGCCGCGTCTACACCGCGCCCAGCGAACTCTCTCAAGCCATGGGGGAAGTCGAGCCAGGCACTAAAGTCAGCGTGGTGAGCGGTAAGAACGGCTGGTTGGAGATCCATTCCAAATATGGTCGGCCGCCCGGCTACATCAGAAAAGATAGCGCTCGGCTCGCCGCCGCCAACTAAGCCAGCGCTGCTCCGCGTAAAAATAGTCCCGAGGCGTTTTGTCACCCGACTGTTGAACGCGCCCTGTGTGGTTTTGCAGTGACTGCATTCTTGCCGTGCCAGCGGCGCTTTCATTTTCATGGCGATCTTGTCACTGTTCGAGTCATTGGCCGACGATGACCATCGAATATGACCAAGCAGCCGATCACACTAGAAGCACTGATCCAGCGCGCCACCGCTGGTAAGAAATTCAATCGCCACGATCTCTTCCGCCCGTCGTTGAGCTATTACCTCGTGAAAGATCCCTTTTGGCTCTGGTGCGAGCATCATGCGCCCAAAGACGCCGCGGTCGATGAAACCACGCGCTACGAAAAGCTCAGAATGCAGCAAGGCCTCGATTACGAAGCGCGCTGGGTCGAGACGAACTTTCCCGACGCCGTCGAAATCAAACCAGGCTTCGGCTTCGCGGCGCTGAAAAATACCTTGCGCGCTATGCTCGACGGCGCCGCGACGATTTACCAGCCGCAGCTGTGGGATTTGCGCCGCGACAGCTACGGCAAAGGCGATCTGTTGATCCGCGACCACTCGGCGCCGTCCGATCTCGGTCCATTTCATTATCGCGTGGTGGAAATCAAAAGATCGGCGGCGCTGCAAATTTCTCACATCTTGCAAGCAAGCTTTTACAATCAAAACCTCGCCCTGCTGCAAGGTTATTGTCCGCCGCAAATGATCATCGTGCTCAAAGACAGCAGCGAAACGGTTGCCTACGATGGCAAAGAAATGGAGATCGACGCGGCGCGCCAACTCTGGCGCTCGCTGCGCGAAGGCAGCGTCGTCCCCGAAGCCAAACGGCCGCCCAACGCCGCCAGCTCGCCATGGCGGCTCTACGCCAACCAACGGCTGCTGGACGAGAAAGATTTACTGTTGCTGGCGGGCATCCAGAAACGCGAACGCGAAAAATTGCGCCAGGCGGGCATCCAGAGAGTTGATTGGCTGTGGAATCTACGCCTAGAAGAAATTGTCGAAATCATCGGCGCGCGCCACGGCGAGAGCGCCTATCACGTCGGCCAAGCTTACAAGCTCGACGCGCCGGTTGTGATGCCGGGCAAGCGGCTCAATATTCCCCGCGCCAAACGCCGGCTCTATTTCGATTTTGAAACTTCCGACTCGGTTCATCCGAGCGAGCCGCCGCATACTTATCTAATTGGATGTTATGATGCCGGCGGTAATCAATTTGTAAAATTTCTCGCCCGCGGCGCCGAAGACGAAGAGCGGATATTCGGCGAATTCTTCGATTACATCGGCGACCCGCGCGAGGTTTGTCTTTATCATTGGACCGATTTTGAGATTCACCAAATGCGCGCTGTTGTGCGCCGCTGGCCGCTGCTCGCCGGCATGATCGAACAAATAATCGACAAATGCGTCGATTTGAAAAGCGCGATTCAGTCGGCCGTCTACTTGCCGGTGCCAAGCTTCTCGATCAAATCCGTCGCCCCGGCCCTCGGCTTTCACTGGCGCCAAAAAGAGTTCGGCGCCTATCAATCGATGGTTTGTTACTGGGACTATCTCGACAACGCCGATCTGTTCGCCATCGACCGCGCGCTGATCTACAACGAGGACGACTGCAAGGCCATGTGGCATGTCGATGAGGAATTGTCGCGCCGGCTAAAGCTGTAACGGCTATGCAGTCAGGAGTTTTGCAACGGCCGACACATCGCGAGCGTTTTCTAAGTGCAAAATAAAATCGATGGCATCGTCAACTTGCGCCGGGGCCAAGGGTTGCACGGAATAGCTCGCCATGGAGCGAAAGCTTTCGACCAATTCAGCGGAAGTCACGGGATTTTTCGGATTGCCCTTGGGATAATCGATGCGCTCGCGGTACGACCTGCCATCGTGGGTGACGATTTCCAATAGCTGCGGCTTGACGTCCAGCGGCCAGTTGTCGAGCTCGGGGTTGAGAATCGTTTTCACCCGGCTGGCGACATTCAAAATTTCTTCGCTGCGCAATTTGTCGTCGGTGAATTCCGCCAACGAGAGCCGGCCATGCACCAGCGTCGCCGCCACCGTGTAAGGAATACTGAACTGCGCGTCGACGATCCCTTCGGGGCGATACTTATTCTTTTTATCTGCATCGGTCCAGCCGCCCACCGAGCGCATATCGCGCGCGCCGATCTGCACGCGCACTTCCGCAATGTCAGCGCAGCCCAGCGAATGTTTGCCGAGTAAACTCAACACGCCGGTCACCGCCGGATGGGTGTAGCGGCAAGAGGGATACGGCTTCGGTCCAACTTCGACGATCTCGAAGCGCTTGCCCAGTTGATCTAAGATTAACTCGTAATCGCCGTCTTGATTGAAGAAGAAATTGTAATAGCCGCCTTTGCCCTGAAACAGTTCGCCGGCGCCGGGGAAACCAGCCGAAGCGAGCAATGCCGCCAGCACACCGCTTTGCGCTGCGAAACCGATGCCCAACCGCTTGGTCAGTGATGGCGAAACCGTGCTGTTCCCGGTGAATGAAACGCGGCAGTAGGCGATGCCCAACGCATTCGCCATAGCGGCTTCATCGAGACCGAGAATCTTGCCGCAAGTCACCGCGGCGGCGAGCGGACCAAGCGCGATGGCCTGAGCGTGCACCGGCTTAGGATTGGTCGCCAAGCCAACGCGAATGCCGAAATCGACGCCGACACAAACCGCGGCGATAAAATCTTTGCCGCTGACGCCGCCGATTTTTTCCGCGAGTGCCAGCGCGGCGGGAACCGCGGCGACACTCGACTTATAGGCGATGCGGTCGTCGTTGATGTCCAACTCTCGGCTGTGCGCCATCGCGGCATTAACCAGCGCGGCCGATGGCGCGGGCAACTTCTCGCCGCGCGGCAACACCGAACTCTCCTGCCCCGCGCCGAATGCGCGCACGCCAGCCAGCACTTCTTGAGCGCCCGGCGCGCTCGAACCCGCGAGCACCGTGCCGAGCGTGTAAAGAATATGCTCCTTGGTTACGCGCAACGAATCGCCGTCGAGAGCGTTATAGTTGACGGTGGCGAAATAGCTGGCTAGTGTTTTTGTAAGCGTGCCGCTGCCGATCATGATTTCACCTGAGACCTCAGCGATACAAGCGATCGATGTAACCCGATTTGTCGAGTTCTTCGAGAAATCGCGTGTCGACAAAGTCTTTAGGATCGGCGGTTTTAGCCGCCGGAAGCTGGTCGATCAAATCGTTGAGAATAGTTTTAATGCCTTCTAACGAAGGATACGGCTTGATCAACGCGACGCGCTTGAGCAGCTGATAGCTCTCTTCCAACTCGCGCTCGTCGTTGAGCCGCATATGACGGTTGATCGCCTTCTTGGCGAGGTCAGGATTGCTCCGCATCAGATGAATGGCGTCGACGAACGACTTTACCACCCGTCGTGAAATATCCGGATTCTTAGCGATAAACCGCTGCGTCGTCACCAAACCTGTATGTTGGAATGGGATCTTCATTTCTTCTAAATTAGCCAGCACATTCATGCCGGCCTCGACCGCCTTATTGTAACGCGGCGGCTGCAACAAGGTCGCATCCACCGACTTGCCGAGCAGCGCCGTCAGCAAAGTCGCTTCGCTGCCGATCTGCACGAAGATCACGTCTTTGTCGGGATGGATGCCGAGCTTGGGCAGCGCCAAGCGCGCGGCGCGATCGAGGGCGGCGCCGAAACGCGATGTGCCGAACCGTTTGCCTTTGAGATCGGCGGCGCTTTTGATATCGGCGCGCACCACCAGGCGAAACAGCAAACGGTCGACGAAGCCCAAGACCATGGTGACATCCGCGCCCTGCAAACGCGGCGCCGAAAGTAATGCACCGGTCATCTCGCCGAATGAAATCTCCCCGGCGATCAACGCCCGCTGCACCAGCGCGCTCTCCAAATAAAGCACCTCGATATCTAAACCGTTGCGCGCGAAAACTTTACCTTCTTGGGCGATCCACAGCGGCGCCATGGTCACCGACGGCGCGCCATAGCCGATGCGCAGTTTGTCCGCGGCTGGCGAAGTTGCCGGTGATAAAGTTGTTGCCACGAACAGCAGCAACAGAAATAATATTGACCTTACAGTCATAACCATCGACTATCTCTTCGCGCGCTCGACCAGCTCGCGGTAAAAAGCGCTCTGCTTGACCCGGCGCACCGAGTCTTCGTTCACGACATCTTCGGTTCGAACCGTTTTAACCTTGGGGTTGGTCGTCGCCAATAGCCGCTGCATGTTTCTGATCCCGGTTATCTCCGGAGTGACGTCCAAGTTGTAGAGCCACTGAAGCGCGTTGTAACCGCTTTCCGCTTCGCGCATGTCCGAGAGGCGCAAATTTTTCATCAGCGATCTGACCACCGTATCTTTGCGCGCCGGCGTCTGCACGAACGCCACCGCATCGAGCACGCCGCGCAGGACCGCGTCGGCCACCGCCGGGTTTTGCTTTAAATCCGAATTGCGGCCGATCAGCGCCAACCCTTGATAAGGAATCGTCGCTTTGCCGAGATCGAGAATCACGCGAAAGCCTTTGGCCTTGAGTCCAGTGCTGAAAGTGTAGCCGAGATAAGCCGCATCGATAATGCCGTTGGCCAGCGCCTGGGCGATCACCGACTGGTCGCCGCCTATCACCATCACGTTGATCTTGTCGCGGGTCGGTTCCAAGCCGAAATGTTCCAGCGCCAGCATGGTCTGGGACCAAATACCGCCGCCGATGCTCTGCACGCCGATGCGTTTGCCTTTCAGATCTTCCGGCGAACGAATCGCCGGCGCGACGACAATATCGCCTTCAGCTTTGTTGACGATGCCGCCGAACATCGCCAGGTCCATGCCGCTCGCGGCCGCGCTCAACACCACGGCGGGAATGCTGTAGATCATCTGAATCTCGCCGCTAACCAACGCGGCGATGGTCTGCGGCCCGGTGCGAATGTAGACCAGTTGAACGTCGACTCCCTGTTTGCGAAACAAACCTTGCTCGACGCCCAACCACAACGCTTCGACTTTTTCGTTGAAAGCGGCGTGCGCCAAGCGCACCACCGGCAACTCGGCGGCACTCCCCCGCGCGGGCAAGATACCGAACAAGAAGCCAAGCAATAATAGGTTCTTCAGGCTTTTGTGAGGATAGTGTGCCACGTTCACTCTATTTTGTGCACCACGAAGAGCACGAAGGTCACGAAGGTTTCGGATAATTATGACTCCGAACTTCGTGCTCTTCGTGTCCTTCGTGGTGAAAACATCTTTACAGTAGTCCCGGAAGAATCCAATAAAAAGATAGAATCCTCACGCATTCGTATGGCCGTGCACGCAAGCCTTCAAGCCATTTTTCAGCGCGTCGTCGACTCGCGCTTCGTAGTCGACAACTTCATTAAGCAGAATAATGTCGTCGTAGGTGCCGTGGCCGCGGCCCATGATGCGGGTCTCGGGGTGGACGCTGTTGTGGGGCGCGATCGGCAGACTGTATTTTTTCCACGTCGCGTAATAGTTGGCCATCAACTCCAAGTAGAATTCCAACGGGATCATCGGCTGCGCATGACTCGATACGAGATTGGAACCAGGCTCCCGGCGCCATTGGTTGAGACGCGGAAAGATTCCCCGCTTCATCATGAAATCGAATCCCGAACTGGTCGATTTCACCGCGTCCTTAACGTTGTCAAACCCGTAGGGACGCGCCATCTCGACGCCGCTAACGAAGTTCGGCCGCACGTTGGTTTCGCCGAAGACGTCCACCGCATCGACCATCCCTTGCACCCAGTTGTCCCAACCGATCCTCCGGTTCTTGCCGGGATTGATCCATTCGAATAATTTGCGGTCCCACACTTCCATATTAGCGTGGTGGCCGTCGACGCCGGCGGCGCGGAAACGTTTGAGCGCGTCTTTGTCTTTGGCGTTGGTTTGTAAATAAACATGACGACGGTGGCCGCTCCACTTGAGCGCCTCGGCGTATTCGCAATAAAAAGTGTCCTCGTCTTTGCCGTGCAATGTTTTAGTAATCGTCCCGCCGGTGATCAGGTAATCGATCAGCGGCGTGAAGCCGACTTCGTCAGTCGCGTCCTGTTCGATGGAACGCGCCACTTCGACCATGTAGTCCATCGGCTTCACCGGCGGATTGAAGGTGAAGTCTTTCGAATCTTTCATCTGCCGGGCATTGATATTGATATCGCAAAAGCGGCATTCCTCATCCGGTCCCCAGTATTGGCAATTGCGAAACGCCGTAACGAAGTAACCATAGGCGATGATCTCGTGATATGCCGTGCCGTCTTCGAACTTGCGCGTGTAATATTTCAGCGGCGGCGGAAACGCTACGTCGCACAGCTCTTTTCCTTGCAGAAACAACTTCGGCTTGCCATCGACCGCGTCGATCACGTAAGGCGAATCCGAATTCAAAGTCGTCTGCACCGTCACCGGCCTGAGCCCGTATTGCCCGCCGCGCATCGTGAACCACTCGGTGATCTTGCGATGCTCCTTGCGCTTCATGTCTTTCATCGGCATCAGATCGTAGGAAAACAGCCGGTAGGATTTCACCAACGCGTCCGACGCCAACTCCAACGCCGCATCGGTGAACCAATGGCCATCGCGCAAGAGATCGTGTTTGAGCACGACTTCGCGCGGCATGTCCGAATATTTTTTGAAATACGCTTCCAGCTCGTTCAACGTCCGGCCAGTTTCACTTTGGGCAACCGCTTCCATGGGCGACTCCTTCGTTGGGGTTATAGGTTGGTCCTTCCCATAGCACCGATTTTCCCCCGGCGCCAGCGAACTGGACCAGCTTGCGGCGCCGTGCTATGAGAAGGGCAACGATACGAATCAAGGAGATTTCGCTATGGCAAAACGCAAAAGCATTCACGTCCCCGGCATGGAACATGGCGCGCCGATTCCCAATGGCGTAGTCATCGGCAATATGGTTTTTTCCTCGGCCATCGGCGGCAAAGACGCCAAGACTGGAGTGCTCTCGGATAATCCCGACAAACAGGCCGAAGCGATGTTCCGCAATCTGCGTCTGTTCATGGAAACCGTCGGCGGCAGCGTCGACAACATCGCCTACATGAAAGTCTATTTGAAAGACGAGAAGTATCGCGACAACGTCAACGGCCCTTGGGAGAAAATGTTTCCCGACGCCCACGACCGCCCCGCCCGCCACGCCCTCAAAGTCGAGCTGCGCGGCAAGAATTTATTTCAAATCGAAATCACCGCGGTGCTCTAGAAAAAAGAATGGCCACAAAGAACGCAAAAATAAATCCGAACGTAGGGGCGGGTTTCCGCAAACCGAACAAATTTCAAACTGTAAATAATCAGGAGGACACCCCAATGCCCATCGAAGTCATCGACATGGTCGATTTCGCCCACCAGGAAAAAAAGCGCAAAGAGATTTTCAACACGCCGCGCTTCCACGCCTGGATGCACTATTACAAACCCGGACATAAAGACGACATGCATTGCCACAACGCCGACCAGACGTTTTATGTCATCGACGGCGAATGCACCATGCGCTTCCCCGACGGCGGCACAGCCGTGCTCAAACCCGGCATGGCCGCGACCATCACCGGCGGCTCGTTCTATCAATTGGAAAATTGCAACGACAAACCGATGATCATGATGGGCAACCGCTCCGGGCCTTCGGAAAATATTCAGATCATCGATTACGTCACGCGCAAAGATACCCGACAGAAAGTCCAAGCGGATTTAAACGCGGGATAATCGAAAAATGTTTGCCGGGGTGCGGCATGCTGTACCCCGGCGGTTTCCGTAACCCGGCACGCCAGAGATTCTAAATCCCATACAGCTTCTTCGGATTGTCGTAACTAATTTTCCGCTTCGACGCGTCCGAAATATCGTCGCGGTCGAGAAACTCCTGCACGGCTTTTTTCATGCTGACGATACCTTCGTGGGGAAAATCCGACGCCCAGAACAGACACTCATCGCCGAGCAACTCTAAATCGCGCCCGGTCGTCATCTCTTCGCCGCACTGAAAATATATTTGTCCGCGCTCGATCAGTTTTGCCGGTGGCAATGCTTCGCCCATGCGGTTGCCCATCTTGCTCATCAGATAGGGAACCCAGCCGCAGCCGGCTTCTAAGAAAGCAATTTTTAAATCCGGCAGCCGGCCGAGAATTCCTGAGAACATGAAGTTGGTGAACTGGCGCATCTGCGGCCAGACATGGGCCAAGGTCGCCGCCTCGCCGCGGTACATGAACAGATCGTTGTTGCGCAAGGAATTCTGCGAATGCACCGCCAGCATGCAGCCCAGCCGATTGGCCTCTTCGTAGACCGGATGAAACTCCGGATGACCCAGCGGCCGTGGCAAACCGTCCGCCGGCAGCACCGCGCCGACCATGCCGAGATCTTTGACGACGCGGCGCAGCTCGGCAACGGCGGCGGGAACGTCTTGCATCGGCAAAATCGCCATGCCTTTCATGCGCGGCTCGTGGCGCAGAAAACGATCGTAAAGATAATCGTTGTAGGCCTTGCTCAAATCGACAGCGAAATCGGCCATGCCGACCTGGCCGATATGCATCCAGCGCGTCGGATAAATCACCGCCGCTTCGAGCTGGCCGATATCCAAAGCCTGTTGCCAGTCTTGCAGCGAGGGAATCAAGAACGACGCGCCGATCCCCTCGCGCCCCGCCTGGCGGTGCCAGCCATGATGCGGCAGCAGCGGGAAATACATCACCGCCTCGCGCCGCGCCTTGTAATAGTCCGGTAGATATTCGTAGACATCGCTCTCGACCTCGCGGATATGCCCGTCAGCATCGATCATCTTCCAGTCAGCCATAAAGTCTCCTTCTTGAGCACAACTAGATCACGGAACTTTTCACCACGAAGGCACGAAGGGTTTGGATGATCAGAACTCCGAGCTTCGTGTCCTTCGTGGTGAAGATGTCGGTTACGTCTCCGCGCAAAAGAGGGCGTATGCCATACGCCCCTGCAAACTGGGTTCCTCTTTGCGTCCTTTGCGTTCTTTGCAGCTAATTTTCCGAATCCGACTCAGCCATCGGCGATCATCTCGCCGAACTTGCCGCAGAACTCGCCGATGGCGCCGTTATGAACGAAGTCGGCCATGTCGTCCAACGGCCCTTCTTCCCGATTGATGATCGCCAACAGCGCGCCGTTGCGTTTCGCCACCACCGGGAATGACGCCGCCGGCTGCACTTGCAGCGACGAGCCCATGACGATGAAAATCTCCGCTTGCTCGGTCCACTCCTGCGCCACGCGCATCGCCTGCTCGGGCATCGCCTGGCCAAAAGAAACCGTCGCCGATTTAAGAATGCCATCACAGCTGTCACACTTCGGCGAGGAAAAATCGCCGACCAGTCGATTGATGATCGGCTCGGGCTCGAACTCCCTGGCGCAGTTCAAGCAAACGATCTTCCGGTTCGAACCATGTAACTCGACGATCTTACCGTCCGGCACGCCGGCGATGCTGTGCAAACCGTCGACATTCTGCGTGATCAGACCGACGAGCTTTTCTTTCACGCTCAGCGACTGCACGAAGTAGTGACCGACGTTGGGCTTGGCGTTTTTGTATTGCTCCCAGCCGTCGAGCCGCCGCTTCCAGGCTTCGATGCGCGCGGCTTCGCTCGTCAGGTATTCTTGAAACGTCACCGGCCGATAGCGCGTCCAAATTCCACCGGGGCTGCGGAAGTCCGGGATGCCGGATTCCGTACTGATACACGCGCCGGTAAAAACTACGATCCGATCGTTGCCGCGAATCTTTGCGGCGAACTCATCGAGCTTCATGGTAAAACAATTTATAGAACAGCCAATGTGCCGCTTACAACCGAAAACTAATGGCCGCCTTTGGCCGACGCCGGCAACTTGAGCGACATCGCAAGTACGCCAGCAGCAGTAATTAACAGACCGGTAAGGGTGAATCCCAAAGCGAACAGTTTGGCATCGCCCATCATGCCGATAAACGTCGGGATCGCGCCGCCACCGATCAGATAGCCAAAAGGAATCGTGAAGCCGACGGCGAGATTGCGCGCCTGAGGCGGCGCCAAAACCGCCAGCGCGGCAAATCCGGCTGGGAAAAACCAAACAGCCAGCGCCGGTTGAACGATCACCGCGGCGCTCATCCAAGAGTCCGCGACCAAACCGAGTAGCAACGTCAAAAGACCGGTGACGATCAAACTCACCACCATGGTGAGCTTGGGGCCGAGGCGGTCAGAAGTCCAGCCACCGAGCATGCCGAACAGCGGCCCGTAGGAGCGCGACAACGCTGTCAGCGTGTTCGCCCAACTCGCGTCCAAATGACGGTCGTTGACGAGATACAGCGGCAGCATGGCATAGATCCCCACCGTCGAACTCACGCCCATGCCGAAGAGTATCAACATGATCCAAAACGCCGGCGTGCGCACGAGCGCGGCGAAGGCGTTGGACGCCGGCGATTCGCCGGAGAAGCGGCCGCCCTGTCCGTAGCGATGATAAGCGACCGTGATCAGCACGGAGGCGCAGCCCAACACCGCCAACGCCGCGCGCCATGTCGAATGGCGAAGAAATAGTTCAGCGACAAACGGACCGGTGAAAAATGCTAGATTGGGCGCCAGCTCATGAATCGCGATCGCTTTGCCCCAGTGGCGCTGGTCGACCAGCGCGGTGATCGTCGCGATGGCCGACGGCATGTACAGCCCCGCGGCCAACCCCAAGGCATACAATCCCAAACGCATGACCGACAAACTGCTCGACGCCGAAAGCAGAAACAGCGCCAGACCGACGCCGGTGCCGGAAATGACAACCGTTTGCCGATGACTCGTACGCGACGAGAGAAATCCCGAACCGAGCAAACCGGAAAGATAGCCTGCGGAGATCAGGAAGAAAAAAAAGCCCGCTTGGCCGTGACCGATCGCCAACTCATTTTCGATCGTCGGCAAGAGCGGCGACAGAATCACCCGCGAGATGAAATTGAGCAGAAAGATCGCCGTGAGAAAGAACACCGGCCCGACCTGGCGTGCGAATGACGCGCCCGTCGGGTAATCGATTTCTGCGCCTGCGCTTTTATTCGCCATCGTCTTTGAGGTATCTTCGCGTTGAATAAATCCGACTCACATTGTCTACAATGCGCTGGTAAAAGAAGCCAACGCTAGATAGTGACGGCTCTTGGAGGATTCATGCTCCGCAGAAAAATCGCGCCGATGACGCTATTCCTGATTGTCGGCTTGCTGACACGCGCGGCGTTTAGCGCCACACCGCAAACGTCCCTGCGCTTGCTCTACCCGAGCTTCGCCGGCAGCTGGGCGACCGCGTGGATCGCCAAAGAAGCGGGCTATTTCAACGCGGAAGGATTGGATGTCGAAATGATTCGCGTCGGCGGCAGCACGCGCATGGTTGCCGCTTTGCTGGGCGGCAGCGCGCCGATCATTCAGGCCGGCGCTTCCGCGGCATTGGCGGCGACGGCGGCCGGCAGCGACGTGGTGATCATCGGCTCCACCGGCACGGTCTCGCCCTTTCGACTAATCGCCCGCCCGGAGATCAAGCAACCCGCCGACTTGAAAGGCAAAAAAGCCGGCATCACCACCTTCGGTTCCACCTCGGATCAGATGGTTCGCATCGCGCTGAAAAAATTCAATCTCGAACCGAACAAGGACGTAGCGATGCTGACCTTCGGCGCCCAACCGGAAGCGTTCGCGGCGTTGATGAACGGCATCGTCCAAGTGGCGGCGCTGAGCTATCCCCTTTATCCCAAAGCCATCAAAGTCGGCATGCGCGAGCTGGTCAACTTCGGCGACCTCGGCGTCGAGGATATCAACGGCACGGTGATCACGACGCGCGCTTTTCTGACCCAGCATCGCGACACGGCGCTGCGTTTTCTCCGCGCCTTCACCCGCGGCATACAGCGCTATCGGGCCGATAAGGAATTCAGCAAAAAAGTCTTGGCCAAATACGGCAAGATCACCGACGAGGAAATTTTAGAAGGCACCTGGCAAGACTACGCGCCGACACTGCAGAAAAGTCCGCGCCCGTCGCTGAGCGGAGTGCAATATTTGATCGAGAACCAGTTCTCGGGCAAGAAACCGCTGCCCAAAGTCGAACAGTTCGTCGACAGCTCGCTCGCCGAACAACTGGAAAAGAGCGGCTTTGTCGACGCGCTTTATAAACAATGATTCGGAAGATTCTCTCGCAAAGGCGCAAAGACGCAAAGTTCGGATGAGAAGAATAATTCTTTTTCAAATGTTTTTCATTTTCCGAACTTTGCGAGATTGGCGCCTTTGCGAGAGATATTCTTAGATTCTGTAGAACAATAAATGATTCAAGCTTGGAGACCCCTTGATGAAAGATTCTAATCGTAACCGATTGCTGGCCGTCGCCCTGGTGCTCGTGTTGAGCGCCCTGTTAGCTGCGCCAAGTCTAGCGCAAATAATTACACCGTTGGTGATTCAAGGCGGCACGCTGATCGACGCCACCGGGCGCGAGCCGATTCGGGACGCGATCATTGTCGTCGAAGGCGAACGGATCAAAGCCGTCGGCAAGCGCGGCGAGATCGCGATTCCACGCGGCGCGAAGATCATCGACGCCAAAGGCAAAACAATTTTGCCGGGATTTATCGACGGCCATTGCCATCTGCTCGACTTCATCGGCGAAATCTATCTCCACCTGGGCATCACATCCTGCCCCGATATCACTCAGAACGATGACGAGTGGACCCTGGCGCAAAAGAACGGCACCAATCTTGGTAAGATTCGCGGCCCGCGCATCTGGTCCACCGGCGGCCGTTTAGTCGGCCCGCCGCCCGCCTGGGCGCTGCGCGGCGAGCGCGGTTATTTAGTGAAAACGCCCGAAGAAGCGCGTGAAGTCGTGCGCAAGAAAAAAGCCGCCGGCATCGAGATAATCAAATTCAATGAATATGTCGCGCCCGAAGTCATCAAAGCCGGCGCTGAAGAGGCGAACCGCTTGGGCATGCCGATCACTTGCCACTGCCTCGATGTATTTCTCGCCGCGGAAAATAATTTCGCCGGCGTCGAACACCACTGGGGCATGGGTATGACCACCATCGGCGATTTGAAGAAACGCTGGGAAGTGCATGAGCAGCGCATGACCGGCAAGATCAACACCGCCGATCTTTCTTATTTTTATGAGACGGAAAATTTCGACAAGGTTGTCAAAGCCGCGGTCGATAAAAATATTTCCTGGAGCCCGACCATCGCCACTTGGTACCGCCCGCTGTCGCCCAGCGTGGCGCGCTTCAAAGAGCGCGAGCTGTCGATCCTCGATCACAAAAATGCCGGCTACCTGCCGCGCGTCCTGCGCGAACAAGCGCTCGGCCAATATGAACGCTACGCCAAGTTCGCGCCGGAGCGTCTGGCGCGGGCGCAGGAAGGCTACAAGAAACTCGAAGACTTGATGCGCCGCTATGTCAAAGCCGGCGGCTTGATTCGCGCCGGCTCCGATCCGAACAATGGCTTGCCCGGCCTCGGCGTGCACCAGGAAATGGTCATGTTCGTCGAAGCCGGCTTGACGCCCATGCAGGCGCTCCAAGCCGGCACGATCAACGTCGCCAAAGCCTTTCGCAAAGATAAAGACTACGGCACCGTCGAAGCCGGCAAAGTCGCCGACATTATCGTCATCGACGGCGACCCGCTGAAAGACATCTGGGCCGTGCAAAACGTCAAGCAGGTGATACTCGGCGGCAAGATCGTCGACCGCGAGTTCCACGCTAACTATAAGAATCCGATTCCCGCCATCCGCGCGTGGCGTTCCACGCCGCAGGAAATTGACGTTACCCCGCGCGCGCTCACCCAAGGCGCAGGCGGCACCGTCAAAGTCACGGCTCGGCGCGGCTTCGACAAATTTCACAAGGTAATGTTCAACGGCAAAGAGATCGAAACCCGCTTTGTCAGCGCGAGCGAACTCGAAGCCATCGTGCCAGCGCAACTGACCAAAAAGATCGGCACCTATCCGATAACGGTAGTCGGCCAAGGCGACTCCGCGTCGCGCTCCGCGCCGGCGTATTTTATCGTTACATACTAACCGTAGGATCACTCAATGACGGATTTTTCCAGTTCAACTGTTGTAGCCGTCCCCCTCCTTTCTCACACCCTCCCCCTAAGACGGGGGAGGGTAAGGGTAGGGGTGTTCAAAGCCACCGCGGCAATTCTGATCACACTCGCGGCAATTTCATTATTCAACAAAAACGCCGCAGCCCAATCCGCAACCCTCCGCGTAATCTTTTACCCGCCTTGGAACATCAGCAAGCTACCCATGTACATGGCGCGCGACGCCGGAATCTTCGAACGCAATGGCTTAAAAATAACCTGGACCAATCCCGGCTCCAACGAAAAACTGTTAGCCGCGCTGAAAAACGGCGCTGCCGACATCGCCGTCGTTAGCGCCAACCACGTCGCCCAGAACAACGCATCCGGCGGCCCGACAATGTTGCTGGTCGGCAACACCGGTTATAATTACTCAGCATTTTTCGCCGACTCAACGATCAAGAGCGCCGCCGATCTCAAAGGTAAAAAGATCGGCACCGGCGAGCCCGGCAGCACGCCGGATCAGCTCACACGTCTGGCGCTGCGCAAGCTCGGCATCGATGCCGGCAAAGACGTGACGCTGATTCCCTTCGACGAAGGCAGAAACACCGACCGGGTGAAAGCTCTGCTCGGTGGTACGGTGGCGGGAATGATGATTACCGCGGAGACAATGTACGATCTGGAAAAAACCGGCGAGATCAAAAAGCTCAACCGCCTCACCGACCACAAGCAGCTCAAAATATACGCCGGCGGCGGCGCCGACTACGCGATCTCCGCCACACTGTTAAAAAATCGCCGGGACGATGCGAAAAGATTCATGAGCGCGATTTGCGAAGGCATCGCGCTCACGCGCAAAGAAAAAGCCAAAGCACTAGAATTCGTCGCAAAGACGGGCCGAAACATGGACGCCGCCGGCATTGAATATCTCTACCGGCTCTACACCGCCGACGTGATTCCCGCGCGGCCGCATTTGAAACCGGAAGGCATCGAGCTGGCGATTCAGATGACCTCGGCCATGTTTCCGAGCAGCCGAAACTTGAACGCGACGGAGCTAACCGATGCGACGTTAGTCCCCGAGTTGGAAAATGAAGGCCGCTGTAATTTTTAGCGAACGAATTCTATTTCGCCGTCCTCATGTAGGGGCGCAGCATGCTGCGCCCTCCCCGTTTCCGTTACGCCTTTGCGCGCAATCATCCAATGCGCCGCGCCAGTTCTTGAATCTGATCCATGGTCTCTTTCAACCCCGGCGCATATTGGCGCGGCACGCACTCGCCGCAGATTTCGTTGGCCAGCTGGCTGATCGAGCGCAGAGCGGAATCGAGCATGGCCGAGCGCGTGTCAGGCAAGGCCGCGCCCACTTCAACCAACGCCTGCAAGCAAATGATCAGATTGGAGAGCAGCGACTCCATCATCTCTTCATCCGGCATCACCTGGCAACGATAGAGCAGATCGTGCACCGCCTGTAACTCGCCGCGAAACATTCGCACGGTGCTTTCCAAGCGACGCAAAACCAAATCCGGTAACACGCCCTGCTCGGCTTGTAGTTGCTGCACCACGCCGAGATCGGAGAAGACCAAATGTAAATTGGTACGCACGCGGTTCAAGCGGTCTTCGAAAGTCGTGCGGTGAATCTGCTCGGTCAGCTCCTCTTGGCGGCGGGAAACCAATTTGGAAATGACGCAGCCGAAAATCAGCAAGCCTGCGGCGCCTTCGACGATCGCGAAGATGCGCAGCGCGCCGGTGGGAATCACATCGCCATAACCGATCGACAACGCCGTGACGAAACTGAAATACATCGCCGTGCCGAGACCATTGAGATCCGGTTTGACCGCAACGTTGCCAGCTTGAAGTCTCCAGCCCATGCCGATGCCGGCAAGCCAGTAAATCAAACCGAATACCATGATCATGCCGAGCCAGATACCGACGAGAGTCTCAAGCGACAAGTTGGCGACGACTTCCAACCACGAGAGCCGACGCGAGACTAACGGTGACGCGACCGAGCCGATGGGAGTCGACACCGGCAGCACATCCTGTTCCACCTCAGCGCCACTCTCGGTCCAATCCGCCATGCCGCCAACGTAATAACGCAAGTGGGTGTAACCCTTTTTTTCGAGCAAGCTCACGGCTTGCTTGCCCAACGGTCAGGTCGGACCGGCGCAATGAATCGCAACCTCCAGCGCCAAATTGGAAAGCAGCCGCGGCGCTTTAAGCTCGATGTCGGCAAGCGGCAGATTGATGGAACCGGGAATATGGCCGGCTCTGAACGAATCCACCGGCATGACATTGACCAGCGCCAAGGCGCGATCCTGCAAGCGCGCAAGTATTTCCTCGCGCGAGATCGTCGAATACTCGTGAATCGGTTCTTGAATTTGCGGCTTCGCCATCGAATGAGACTTTGCTTATTAAAAAAGTATCAACCCCGTTTAGATGCTCACCGTGGGGAAAAAGTTGCAGTCTCTTTACACACTCCCCCACACATCTCGCGCAACGTTGACGATGAGCGTCAACTTGGCGATTTGATCCGCCACGGTCAGCTTGTTGCCCAACACCGTACTGGAGAATCCGCACTGCGGCGCAATGCCGATCTGGTCGAGGGGCGCGACTTTGGCCGCTTCGTCGATGCGCCGCTTGAGGTCGTCGGCATTTTCCAACGCACCGGTTTTGGTCGTCACCAAGCCGAGCATGATACGCTTGCCCTTGGGCAGGTAGCGCAGCGGCGCGAAGTTGCCGGCGCGCGGCGAATCGAATTCGAGGAAGTAGCCGTCGACCTTCAACTCGTTGAACAATACTTCCGCAACCGGATCGTAGCCGCCTTCGGCTACCCATGCGCTGGCGAAGTTGCCACGGCACAGATGCGTATAGACCAGCATGTTGGCAGGGCGGTCCTTGATGCAGTCATTGATCAGATGGGCGTAGAGCGACGGCAGCTGGTCCGGATCTTCACCGATTTTCTTGGCGCCCTCGCGCATCTTGGGATCGCACAGATACGCCAGGTTGGTGTCGTCGATCTGCAAGTAGGTGCAGCCGGCCGCCGCCAGGGCTTGGATCTCCTCGCGATAAACCCGCGCCAGGTCAATGAAGAACTGTCCCATCTCCGGATACGCCGCGGCGCTCACGCCGCCGCGCCCGCCGCGAAAATGCAGCACCGAAGGCGACGGGATCGACAACTTCGCCGTGACTTTGGTCGCCGACTGAGTGAATTTAAAATTCTCCACCTCGTGCTCACGCACGCGGTTCAATTTACCGGTGACTTCAAAGCGGGTCGGCGAGCGCTGCAAGTTGGCGTCGCCGCCTTGAAACGATTTACCCGCCTCCTCGGCCAAACCTTCTTTGACCAACACACCCTCAAACTTGCGAACGAAATCGACGTTCCACAGTTTACGCCGATACTCGCCGTCGGTGACCGCTTGAAGGCCGATATCTTCCTGCATCTTGATAACATCGCGAATGCAGAGATCCTCCACGGCGCGCAGGGCAGCATCGTCGATCTCGCCGCGCTCGCGCTGATCCCGCGCCTCCAATAACGCTGCGGGCCGCAGCAAGCTACCGACATGATCGGCGCGAAACGGTGGGGCTTTCTTCTCCGCCATGGAATTCTCCCTCTATGCTAAATGATGCTTTGAAATTTTCGTCAGCTGCGCCATAGTGGCGCCAACATTTCCGCAAGGAGTCACCATGCGCACCGAACTTATCAGAATCGACACGCCAACGCACCCGCTCGACGGCGCCTACTACACGCCCGACGGGCCGAGCAAAGGCGCGGCGATGTATTGCCACGGCAACCAGATGAACTTCTACGTCTGCGCCGCGCGCTTCCTCGCGCCGCACATCACCGCGTTGGGTTACGAATATCTCGCCTTCAATCGGCGCGGCCACGACTCGGTGAGCACTTTCGACAGCCGCGAATGCGTCGGCGGTGCCTACCAAACCGTCGCCGAAGGCGTCGAAGACAACGCGGTGGTGGCGAAATACTTAGCGAGCAAAGGATTCGCCAATCCGATCGTCATCGGCCACAGCAACGGCGGCGTGCTCGCCAGTGAACATGTAGCGCATCATCCAGAAACCAAAGCGTTAATATTGTTATCCGCCCACACCGGCGGCAACCGTATGGTCCACCAGCGCGCCGCGCGCAACTTTTCACTCGCCGGCGATGTTGAGAATCAGAGAAAGGACGCCGAGGCACTCATCGCCGCGGGCAAACCCAGACAGCTCATGCTGATCCCCGCCTTGTGGTGGGTGATCTCGGCAAGAACATTTCTCGACCGCCTGACCAACGCCCCCGACCTGCTAGAGAACGCCCAGAAAATCACCTGCCCGGTCCTCTTCATCCGCGGCGACCAAGAGCCAAAAGAAAACTACCCGGCCGAAGCTTTCGCGAAAAATTGCCCCGGCCCCTGTGAAGTCGCGATCGTGCCGAACTGCGATCACTTTTATGTTGGCGCGGAGGAGAAAGTTTCGAAGATTGTGACGGAGTGGCTGAAGAAAACGCTAGAATAAGACGTCGGGTATTACATTTGACATAGAGTACGGTTCTTGCGTCAGTCGGGTGACGCGCCGTTCACCCAACTGACAAGACTAACCGGCGCGCGACGCCTTTCGGCGAGACCTTGTTGTACGTGTCGTTGGCCGCGATGAACGCTTCCCGAGCCACTTGCTGAGTGACGCCTGGCTTTCTCCCGACGCCCTCCCTGCTATCAGACCTTCAACACTGATATCCTCGTCGATATCCTCCCAATGAATACCGACGCCTCGGCCGATTAAACGCCAATGCTTTCGTTCTGCTAATGACGCGTGCGCTAAGCGCGGGAACCATGCGAGCGGAACGGAGAGACTTCGTCCATCGCTTAGGTCCACAGTTAGCGTGTCGTCCGATACGGCAACGTTTTCAACAAAGGGAATTTCAATTTCGACTGCCGAAGTACTCATCCCAAACCTCCATCAAAACCTCTCGGTGCTCGCTCACCAATCTTTCAATTCGCGCAATCTCTACGCGTGACAAACCACCGCTAGTTTGCAGCCGAATTGGCTCGAGCCAAAATTTCGCGATCCGATCGTCTCGCTCGATGTGCACATGCCGCGGCTCGTCACGATCGCCTGCATAGAAAAAGAATCGATAAGGGCCGACCCTTAAGATCGTTGGCATTCAGCGTTTCCAAAACGTTCTTCAAGATTAGAATATCATAATTCTAACCCTGAAGTATCGAAGTAATCAACCTGGGCCACCGGACCAACGCCTCGGACCTGCAAGCGAACGCAAAAAAATCACCTGCCCGGTTCTCTTCATCCGCGGCGACCAAGAGCCAAAAGAAAATTATCCCGCCGAAGCTTTCGCGAAAAATTGCCCCAGCACCGTGCGAAGTCGCGATCGTTCCCAACTGCGATCATTTTTATGTCGGCGCGGAAGATAAAGTTTCGAAGATTGTGACGGAGTGGTTGAAGAAGACGTTGGGATAATCATTTTAGGGGCAGTTTTTCGAAGATTCATTGGCACCGAAAATTAGAATTGTGTCCCTGGAAATCTCCCGGAAATCCTCCCCGGAAATCCGCGTTCATACCGACACGGCGTCTATTTCCGATAAAGCTGCTTGATAAACCCCGACCGTTCCATCTCCTCGACAAAACTCCCATCGACAAATTCTTTCGGATTCGCCTCACCAGCTTTGGGAGTTTTTCCTGTGAGATCGTCGAGCAAGGTCTTCACTCCATCCACCGTTGGTTGCGGCACTTCGGGGAACAGCGGGCGGGGGCTGTTGTAGGTGCGTTCGAGATTTTCGGCGTCGTTGGTGCGCAGGTATTTGCCAATGACGGCTTTGGTCCATTCTTTTTCAGTTTTATAAATTTGAATCGCTTCGGTCATCGCGCGCACGAAGCGGGCGAACACCGGGCGCCGCGCTTTGATCGTTACTTCGCGCGACAGCACGCCGGCCCAATGAAATGGAATTTTCAACGCGCCAACGTCGATAAGAGTTTTGAAACCGACCTTCTCGGCTTCGCGGACGAAAGGTTCTGTGGAGATACCGAACTGGATCAAACCTTTTGCCATGGCGGCAACCGCTTGCGCCGTGCCGCCGACGGAGATGAGCTTCACGTCCTTCTCCGGATCGAGGCCGAAGCGACGCAGCACCAGGCGAATTCCTAAATCGGTGGAGGCGCCGAAACGATTGATACCGCCGCTCTTACCTCTAAGCTCCTGTACTGAGTTAATCGATTTCAACGCCACCAGCTGATTAGGAAACGTCGGCATCACCGCCATCAACATCACCACGTCAATTCCGGCGAGCCGCGCGCTGACCAGATTGGTCACGCCTGTGACGTTCAAATCGACATCGCCGGCGACCATCGCTTGCAACGCCGCCGGACTGGCATTGATCTGAATTATTTCCGCGCTGATATTATATTTCTTGAGCAGGCCGCGTTCCTGAATGATCCACACCGGCGCAGGCGATGCGCAGCTTGTCCTGCGCGCTAGGATCTGCGACAAAAAAGCAAACCCAATATGCAAGGAGGAGCAGCTTCACTGCGAATCACGCGAGGGACACGCTTCAAGTCGAAGCACGGAGAAGAGCACGTTCTAGCGGGCGCGGCACGTCGAGTCGATAAAAGCGGTCGGCTGAGTATCCATAGTCTTCGCCGCTTTCATCAACGACGCGGAGGTAGCCGTGCGATTCGGCCTCCTCGTCTGGAACAATTCGGTACAGCTTTCCGACATCGAGGGAAGCTTGGTACTTTTTGTTGTTGATGCAGACTGCGAACAATACTTGTTGCTTAGGTCGTTTCTTCATAACTAATCTAAAAGCGGAAACTTTATCTTGAACTCTTTGCGGCCTATACCGTGAGCTTCGTACCAGTGTACCTCAGCGGTATGAATCGTGCCATCGATCAGGCGAACCCGAGCGACTCCCTTCAACTTTCGCCAGCGACCGGGACCGAACCGTCTCCGCAGCCGGGCCAATCCGCGGATCCGTGGCCCAACGGCGATCGGTTCTATTTCTCGAATCGGGCCAACAAGCTCAAAGTCCATCGGATCTAAAGAGAATCAACCTTTGCCACAACTTCGAGTCACTTGCAGGTAGTTAAATTAGTCGTCGAATGTTTTGAATGTAATGATCGACTACTTTATTTAAACTCCCAGCGCCGGCCATTCCCGCATCAAGCGGCCGTAGCCGGTCATCGGAAACTTCTTACCGAGCTTCGACAGCACATACCAAAGCATCGCCGGGTTGCTGGCGATCACGGTGGCTTTCAGTTCGCTCTCGACCCGCTCCAAGCACTTGATCGGATCGAGCACCGCGCCTTGAAAATAGATCGCGTCGACTTTGCCGACGGCGGCCAGATGCTTCTTGGTGAGTTCAAACACTTCGTCCGGCGTCATACGCTTTGGAACGGCGAGTTCATCAAATGAATTAGGCGAGATCGCGGTAACGCCGGCCTTGGCCAAATGCGCAACGATCAAATCATTTAACTTAGCATCGAAAGGCGTCAGCAAAAGCACACGCGGCGCGGAATAAACGCCCAGCGCGGCGACACAAGCGTTGAGCGCGGTAGTGAAGGGAATCGTCACCGCCGCTTTCAAATCGTCGAACAATCCGGGATTGAGCACCTCGGTCGGCGCGGCGGTGAGGATCAATCCGTCCCACTTACGCTCGGCGATAAATGCTTCGATCCGGCCAAGAATGATTTCCTTCTTGTCGCCGATCTCGTAAAGCGACTTGCCGTAAAGGTTCAACCCCTGGAAGTCGAGCTCGACATCCTGCGGCACCAGCGGCGTGAAACTGCTGTAGTGCGGCATATTACTCGACCCGCCACTCACGAAACCGATTTTCGTTTTAATTTGTTCCGCCATGAAAAGACCTCATCGTAACAGCGAACTTTTCTGCAAGCACTTCCCCTCCTTCATCCTGCCCCGCACGCGGGGGAGGAAAGAGGCTGGGGGCGCCTTCGAAACTACGTTTACGCCTAGCGACTAATCACTAGCCGCAATCACTGCTCCCTACTTCTTCCTCGCTTTGTAAGCATCGATCTCTTTTTTCAGATCGTCATATTCTTCGCATTTTCCAAACCATGGACAGGCTTTTTTGAGCGATGCCAATTGCTTCTCGGCGTTGTCGGGCTGATTCATGTCGAGATAAAGCTCGCCCAAATACTCATGCGCAAAGCGGTGATCCGAATCGATCTTTAGCGCCTTTTGATACGACTCCATCGATTTAGCGAAGATCCCGCTCTTGCGGTAGCTGTAGCCGAGCATGCTATGAGCGTCGGCATCGTTGGGCGATTCCTGCACCGCTTTAGTCAGAAATCCGATCGCCGATTTGAAATCCTTCGCCGCGATGGCTTTGCGCGCCGCCACGACGTTGGCGCTTTCCGGTTTCGCTTTCGCCTCCGGCAAATCGGCAAAGGCGAGGGATGGTCCGACAACCAATGCCAAGGCCAAGGTAACGGACGGAAATAGTTTTTTCATACAACCTCCATGCAATCTGCGATTACTTCTGGAATCTAACTCATCGCGCTGCGCCGCTGCAACAGTCGCACTCATTTCTTGCGCAACTCCGCTTTGACTTCGCGTAACAAAGTGAGATCGACTAACCGATCCAACGGGATCTCGGCGCTATAACCCGACTCTTGCCGCACTTTGTCGACGATACTCTTCAACACGGGCTCTTCGATGTCGCCGTCGGCGTTGACGATTTGGCGGAGGATTCGATAGGTATCCGCGGCGATCCGCGGCTCCAAAGCGAAGTCCTTTTGTAAATAGGCGACCACTTCGGCTTCATTCTTCACCAGCGCGTCCATGCTGCGCAACGTGGCGCGGATCACGGCGCGGACTTGTTCGTGGCGCTCTTTGATATGGTTCACCCGCGCGACCAAGCCGCCCTGGAGATCGCGCACGTCGTAGGTATTACCGAGATCGGGAAAACCGCCGAGAGTCGCCATCGAGGTGTAGGGCGGACTCAAGACCACCGCGTCGCTACTTTTCGCCAACAAAGCTGTGTAACTGTTCGCCGTCGTATTGGTCGAGATATACGCCACCTTTTCGTTGCCAAGTTTTTTCATCAGCGTCGTTGCCGCATAGTGCGCCAAGGAGCCGATGCCGCTCACGGAAACGTTTTTAATCCGCGCCGGCGTCATCCCCGGCTGGCCGATCAAACTAAAACTCAAGCGGGTTTGAATAAAAGCGATGGTACGCAGCGGCACACCTTTCATCGCCGCGCGCAGAGATAGTCCACCGGCGGCGGAATAGTCCAGATCGCCCGCAGCCAGCGCCGTCACACCTAGCGGCGGGCGCATGACGATGATCTCCAGATCGATGCCTTCGCGCGCGAAAAATCCCTGCGCTTTACCGAAGTAGTAAGGAACAAAAGTCAGCGCCTTGGCCGGCACGGTGAGACGCACGGGCTCGAGCGGTTTTGTTTGCTGGGCATCCGCCGGTAGCACCATCCCGAGCAAAAGAACTAGCAGCAACAAACTCATCGCGCCCTTTGTCGAACCCGAGGGCGACCGGCCGGTCGCCCCGACAATAACCGCGTCAATACTCATAACGTTCTTGCTAGCGAAACCCACTCAGAAGGGCAACCACGGGGGGTTGCCCCTACAATCGAAATCCATCCCAAAATTTTTTTGCGCCCTTTGCGCTCTTTGCGGTTAATTATCCGATTCCGAATCTTCTGAGGGCGCGATTCATCGCGCCCCTACGGCAATTTTATTTCTTCCCCGCCAAACTCGCGCCAAATTTTTCCGTCACTTGTTTTTTCAACTCGGCGCTCGCGCCCGAAACTTTGGGGAATTCGTTGATCCATTCGTAGGGGCGACAAGCATCGATGATGCCGCGCGATTGAAAGCCGCGCTCGCTCGGCGGAATGATCGGATCGATGGGGTTACTCCAGCAGCGCCGGATGATTTCGATGTCCTTGGCCGGATCGGTGCGCGTGCACAGCGCCCAGAGCAGTTCGTTGGTGTCCCAGATGTCGATATCGTCGTCGACCACGATCACGTAGCGCGTGAGCAGCGCCGCGGCGCGGCACTGCGACGCGATCAGCGCCGCTTGGCGCGCGTGGCCGGGATAGCGCTGCTTGATCGACAGCGCGACCAGCAAGCGCGTCTGATGATAGGCGACGCTGCGCACGTCCGGCACGCCCGCCTTGTCCAAGTAATTCCAGATATAGGCAGCGCGGATCAAATTATTTTCCGCCCCCGGCGCCGGTTTGAACGGCGGCGCGCCGGTGATGATCGGATCGTTGCGATACATCAAACGCTTCACTTTGAGCATCGGCTCGGCGCGCAAGCCGCCGGCGTAATATCCGGTGAATTCGCCGAACGGCCCTTCGGGTATCGACGTGCCGGGAATCACTTCGCCTTCGATGACGATTTCCGAATACGCTGGGATCGGCAGTCCGGTGTGTTTACCGACAATCACTTCATAGGCTTCGCCGCGCACGCCGCCGGCGTAATCGTATTCAGACTCACCGGCGGGAACTTCCATTTGGCCGAAGAACCACAAGAGCGGATCGGGACCGAAGCTAATCGCGACCGGGAACGGCTGGCCCTTGTCGAAATATTTTTGCCGATGAATGTGGCCGTGATGGCCCGGCGACATGTAAAGCGCCAACGTGTCCTTGTCATGCACCATGACGCGATAGCAACCGACATTGATCCAACCGTCGTCGAGATCGCGGCTGATAGTCGCGTCCAGCGAACCGATGTAGCGGCCGCCGTCGCCTTCATGCCAGTGCGGCACCGGTAAGGAAAGTAAATCGATATCTTTACCTTCGAAAACGTTTTCCATGACCGGCCCGGAGTCGACGACCCGAGGCGGTATCAACGTCGGCATGTCCAAGCGTTTTTTCCAGGCATCGATGAATTGATCGCGGCTGTAGTTGAGCGGTAGATGATTAGTCAAGCATTGGCGTTTGAGCGTTGGGTTGTGAATGCCGGTGAGAACGCGCCGGCCGGCGGGGTAATCTTTGATCTTGTCGAACAATACCGCCGGCGGCGGATTGGACTGCGCCGCGACTTCGGCAACGGCGCCGAGTTCTTGATTCCAGTCCGCCCCTTCGACAACGCGCAACTCGCCGAACGAGTCGACGCCTTCCAACCAGCCGCGCAAATCACGATAGTGCATCCGCTCTCCTCCGAATCGGCGGCGATCTTAGAACGGAGCGCCGTTGAGCACAACCTTATTATTGTGCTTCATGCTTTTGCGCGGCGGACCAATTGTTGTATATTGCGGCACCATCGGTCGGCCGCTAAGGCGGAATATACAAATCACGGAGGACGAATATCATGGCTAAGTTTTTTCTCCATCGCTTCGCGCTCGCAGCTGCGGTTGCGGCGGTCTGTTCCTGCGCAACCTTGGCGAACGATACGCCGCACCGCTACGCCGCCGGCACCCGTCCGGCCGATCAACTCCAGTTACCGGCGCCGTTCGACACGCCGTCGGCGCGCAACCAATCGAAAGTGATCGGTTGGCCCCAAGGCCGAACCCCCAAAGCCGCGCCCGGTTTCGAAGTCAGCTTGTTCGCCGACAAACTCGACAACCCGCGCGAAACTTATGTCCTACCAAATAAAGATGTCCTCGTGGTCGAGAGCATTCGCGAGTGGCCCGGCCGCGCCGACCGGCCGGAGAAATCGGCCAATCGCATCACGCTATTCCGCGACACCGACAACGACGGCAAGCCCGATTTACGCGAAACCTTTCTCACCGGACTGAACATGCCTGAAGGCATGTTGCTACTCGGCAATTGGTTCTACGTCGGCAACACCGACGGCGTAGTGCGCTATCCTTATCGCGCCGGCCAGACGAGAATCGACGGCAAAGGCGAAAAAATTCTCGACCTGCCGGCCGGCGGCCACCACACGCGCACGCTGATCGCCGATCCGACCGGCAAGAAAATTTATGTCGCCATCGGCTCGGCATCCAATGTCGATGAAGAAAATGTTTGGGAGAAAGATCAGCGGCGCGCTGGAATAATCGAAATCAATCCCGACGGCAGCGGCATGCGAATATTTGCCAGAGGCATCCGCAATCCGGTAGGCATGGATTGGGAGCCGAAAACCAAAACTCTGTGGACCGTGGTCAATGAACGCGACTTGTTGGGCGACGATCTCGTGCCGGATTATCTGACTAGCGTGAAGGAAGGCGCGTTTTACGGCTGGCCCTATTCTTACTTTGGCCAGATCGAAGACCCGCGCAAAAAAGGCCAGCGTTCCGATCTAGTCGCCAAAGCGATCAAGCCCGACTATGCCTTGGGCTCCCACACCGCCTCGCTCGGATTGGCTTTTTACAACGGCAAAGCTTTTCCCGAACGCTATCAAGGCGGCGCGTTTATCGGCATGCACGGATCGTGGAACCGCTCCAAGATGGTCGGCTACAAGCTAGCTTTCGTGCCGTTCGCCAATGGCAAACCCGCCGGCCCGATCGAAGATATTCTCACCGGCTTCATCGCCGACGAGAGCAAGTTCGAAGCCTACGGCCGCCCAGTCGGCGTCACGCTCTTGCCCGACGGCTCCCTATTGGTCGCAGACGACAGCGGCAACAAAGTCTGGCGCGTCACGGCAAAAAAATAGTTGGCCGCAAAAAACGCAAAGCTACGCAAAAAAGAATTTAGATTTGTCGGGGCAAGGCGTGCCTTCCCCTCTTGAATGAACCTTCAACCGACTATTGCCGAAAATATTCCGATTGTTTTTTGTGCGCCCTTTGCGGTGAATCTTCCGACTCCGCCATTTTTTTGATCACGGCAGAAAGAAACTCGACGCAGGACATGACCATCTTCCGTCCAAACCTTGTGTCCGTAGCCTGTGGTGAGCGTAGTCGAACCATGCTCTTTGTGGTTGCCGTCTTCCTTTCTCCGTCTCCAAGCTTTAGCGCTGAAACAATCAATCGCCCAGTGATAGAAACCGGTCCAGCGGAACAGTTGGTCCTACCGCCGCCGGGGGCAACCCGCTCCGCCGCCAAGCCCTCCACAATCGTGCCTTGGCCCAAGGGCATGAAGCCTAGCGCGCCGGCGGGATTTACCGTCGAACTTTTCGCCGAGGATTTGGACAACCCGCGCAACATTTACATCTTGCCCAACGGCGACGTGTTGGTCATGGAGTCCCTGCGCCAACCGGAAAGCCGCATCCTGCTGTTTCGCGACTCGAACCAGAGCGGCAAACCGACATCTCGCCATGTGTTTGCGCGCAAGCTCAACAGGGCCTTCGGCATGGCGCTCATCGGCAAGCGCTTTTACGTCGGCCACACCGACGGCGTCGCGGCCTTTCCCTACCGCGCCGGCGATACCCAGCTCAAGCGCCAGGGCGAAAATATTTTGCCCTTGCCGGCGGGCGGCCACTACACGAGAAATCTCCTCGCCGATCGCGCCGGCAAAAAACTCTACGTCGCCGTCGGCTCGGCGACCAACGTCGACGAACAGCGCGTCGATGAAAAAGATCCGCGCCGCGCGGCGATTTTGGAAATCGGCGCCGACGGCCGCGCCCTGCGCGTGTTCGCCAGCGGCATGCGCAACCCGGTGGGCATGGATTGGCAACCGACGACGAATCAATTATGGACGGTGGTCAACGAGCGCGACGGCCTGGGCGATGAGTTGGTGCCGGACTATCTCACCGGCGTCAAAGAAAATGCTTTTTACGGCTGGCCCTATTCATACTTCGGGAAGCACGAAGATCAGCGCAAGAAAGACCAACGGCCCGATCTAGTCGCCAAAGCGATCAGCCCCGACTATGCCCTGGGCTCCCACGTCGCCCCCCTCGGCTTGGCATTTTACACCGGCAAGTCATTCCCACAGCGCTATCAAGGCGGCGCCTTCATCGGCATGCATGGTTCGTGGAACCGCTCAACTCTGGTCGGCTACAAAGTGACCTTCGTACCGTTTCAAAACGGCAAACCGAGCGGCCCCATCGAAGATTTTCTCACCGGCTTCCTGGCCAATCCGAAATCCGCCGAAGTCTACGGCCGCCCGGTCGGCGTCGCGGTCTGGACCGACGGTTCCTTGCTGGTCGCCGACGACGGCGCCAACAAAGTCTGGCGCATCAGTGTGAAGAAGTAAGCGATCAACAACAATGTTCCTAATGCGGTATAGCCGCAACCAAGCGTGAAAGAGTTTTTCACCACGAAGAGCACGAAGTTCGGAATATCAATCATCCGAAACCTTCGTGTCCTTCGTGCCCTTCGTGGTGAATACAACCTTCGTGGTTACTTCTTTTGTCCGCGGCTAAACTCTTCCGACTTCGATCAATTGCCCGGACACATAATCGGAATCGCTGGTCGCGAAAAACAAAAATGCCGGTGCGATCGCTTCCGGCGGGACGAACTCCCGATCGCGCTTTTGAATGCCCAACTGCTCGCGGCGAAATTTCGTCAGATCCTCGGTCATGCGCGTGTCCGCCACCGGTGAGATGCAATTGACCTGAATGTTGTACGACTTGAGTTCATTGGCGGCGTTTTTGGTGAAAGCGATGATGCCGCCCTTGGCCGCCGCATAATCGGCGACGCCGAAGGAACCGCGCAGCGCCGAGGGCGCGGCGATGTTGATGATCTTGCCTTTGCGTTGCTGCTTCATCACCGGCAACACCGCCTGGGTGCAATTGAACGTGCCTTTGAGGTGCACACCGATGGTTTCATCCCAACGCTCGTCGGAAATTGTTTCAATCGGTCCCAAGCGCAAAATTCCGGCGTTGTTGACCAGCACGTCGATGCGCCCCCATTTTGCCAGAACCGTCTGCATGAGCCCGTCGAAATCGCCGCGCCGCGCGACATCGGCTAGCGCCGCGATGCACTCGCCGCCCAACGTGTCAATGGCGGAGAGAAAATGTGCCAGATAGCGGCGCAATAGTGTACCAGTCAGGTTAAGAGAAAAGGGCTTTGAAGCCCCTGGGGTTTATTGTTGAGCTGGCACGTCGATTTAGATTTTGGTGTTGGGTTCTCCTTCGGTTGGC
>SHYW01000007.1 GCA_009692615.1 Deltaproteobacteria bacterium
TTGTACAATCTCGTCAAAGCCTGGGTGGCAACCAAACCCCGCCAGGAACTCTGGCAAGGGCTGCGCCACATCGACTACTTCGGCGCGCCGATCCTATCCATGGGTGAAGTCATCGAAGACGAGCATATCAAGGAACGCAAAGCGTTCGTCGACAGAAATCATCCGGTGGCCGGCCCAGTGAAATTGCTCGCGCCATGGATTCACATGTCGAAGACCCCCACCAGCATCCGCGCCGACGCGCCGCTGTTGGGCCAACACACCGACGATGTGCTGGGCAATGTCCTGGGCCTGAGCGGCGCGCAGCTAAGCGACCTGCGCGCCGGCAAAGTCATCAAGTAGCGAGAGTCTCGGATTCGGATTTTTCTCCCGCAAAGGTGCTGGGACGCAAAGGTAAGAAAATAACGACTGTCATTTCGACCGAAGGGAGAAATCTCTCCGATCTTCGACGGCTTGGTCCGGATGACGGGCCTTGCCCGTCACTTAGCGCCTTTGCGCCTTTGCGAGAGACAATCCGACTCCGAATCTTCTATCCCTTACTTCAAAAACTCTTTCTGAAAATAATCAGTCCACTCGTTGGCTTTCTCGTGCATCGTTTCCGGGCTGATGTAGCTGGCGCGTTTGAAGCGGCCGCCGCCGGGTTTGAGGTCGGCCTGGCGCGCCGGCACGTCCGGGTGTGACGGCAGGTAGTTGGCCGCTTGAATGATCCGTTGGCCTTTGCGCGACAACAGGAAATCGAGAAACAACATCGCCGCGTGGGGATGGGGTGAATATTTCGCTAGACCGATGGTGCTGATGGTCGCCGTCACCGGCTCCAACGGCAGCCACTCCACCGGCGCGCCGGCGGCCTTGCTGATGTAGGCATGGTGATTGAAAATTTGCAGCGCCATCGGATATTCGCCGGCGATTACTAAATCCAACACCTGGCGCGCGCTGGCGGTGGTCTTGGCGATATTTTGCTGTTTCAGCTTTTGCAAATACGCCTTGCCGGCCTCCTGCCCCATGGTGAGAAGAATATGGCCGATGAACTGCGGCCCGCCCGAGCCCCGGCTGGTGGACCACATGATCTGGCCTTTCCAACGCGGATGGAGCAAGTCCTCGTAGCTCTTCGGCACATCGGCGGCTTTGACGTTGCGCGTGTTGTAGGCCGCGGTCATGAAATAGACGTTGCTGCTCGC
The DNA here is from genome assembly GCA_009692615.1 of Deltaproteobacteria bacterium. Lineage (NCBI taxonomy): Bacteria > Pseudomonadati > Myxococcota > Myxococcia > Deltaproteobacteria bacterium. Next base: position 1,176 of record SHYW01000007.1, read on the forward strand.
CCAAAAACCCTTGGGATCTTTGAGTTCCGGCGGATACTCGGCCAGCTGCGGCGAAGTGAAACGCTGCATGAAGCCCGCCTGCTGGATCATCGTCGTCGAGCCGCTGCCGCTGATCAGGTCGACGTCGTAACGCTTGGCCTGATATTCGAGCAACATCTTTTGCGCGACGCGCTCCGAGTTGCCGCGAAAAAATTCCAGTTGAACGAACGGATAGTCTTTTTCGAAAGCTTCCTTCAACGGCCGAACCACCTGATCGACGATCAGTCCGGTATAAAAATTAATCTTGCCTTCCTTCTTGGCGCCTTCGACGAGAGTCTTTTCCCGGTTGGGCGACTTGAGCAACGCGATCTCTTCCACGGTGGCGGCAAACGGCGATCCCGCCCATTGCAGCGCCAGCACTAAAGCACCGACCGCCAATTGGTATGTTCCGCGCTTCATCATCGCAATCTCCAGCTCAAAATAAACTCGTCAAACTCTAATCTTAGCGCCGCATCTTTATCAAGCCGGCGGCTGGTTTGACAGCGCCGCATCACTGCCATAATTTGTCGAAGTGAATCGGCAAGCGAAAAGGATAAACCCATGCGTGTGATCGATTGCGACGCCCATGTCGAAGAGTGCGTCGAAACTTGGCAATATCTCGACCCGGAATTTTATTTACTGCGGCCGATCCCGCTGACCTTTCCCGAAGACACCTGCTTTGGCTGGCACAACGCCGCCTGGGTGATCGATTACAAGCTGCGCTTTTTCGCCGCCAACCCGACGACCATGGCGCGGGCGTCAAAGAAAGACGTATCGATCCCGGTGCAGGAAATGCGCGATGTCGAAACCCGCATGCGCCACATGGACGAGTTGGGCATCGACACCCAAGTGGTCTTTCCGTCCATCTGGTTGGGCTGCTTGGCCGAGAACGTCGAACTGGAAGCCGCGCTGGCGCGCAGCTACAACCAATTCATGGCCACCCAATGCGCTCAATCCGGCGGTCGCATCTGGTACGTCGCCATCGTCCCCTGGCGCCGGCCGGAGATGGCGGTGCAAGAAATCCGCCGGGTGAAAACTCTCGGCTCGGCCGCCGGCATCTACGCCCGCGGCATCGAGTGGGACCGGCCGCTCACCCATCCCGAGCACTGGCCGATTTTTGCAGAGGCGGCGAAGCAAGATTTGCCGGTGACGGTTCATGTCGGCAACGGTTCCAGTCCGATGATTCGGGAAATGTTTCAAGGTGTGCCGCGGCCAACCTACGAAGACGGCCGCCCCCATATCCATCCCCTCGGCAAAGGCATCGTCAGCGGGCCGTACGTCCTCTACGCTTTCCAACAAATCTTAGGCTCGACACTGCTCGAAGATTTTCCCAAACTGCGGGTGGCATTTTTAGAAGCCGGCTCGGAGTGGACCACGCGCTTGATCAAAGGTTTGCGCGCGAGCAAGAAAACCAAGATCGATCAGTGGCTCGCCGAGCGGGTTTTCGTCTCCTGCGCCATGGACGACGATCTGCCCTACATCATCGGCAAGAACGGCGACGACTTTCTCGTCACCGCCACCGACTTTCCCCACGGCGACGCGTTCCGTCAGGATCAGTTGGCCAACGGCCTCAAAGCGCGCGGCGATCTGAGCGACGAAACCATGGAAAAGATTCTCTCGACTAATCCCCAGCGGCTGTTTCATTTTTAGGCGCTTCAGGCTTTTGTCTGGATAGCGCGTCACGTCCAGTTTGTTTTTTTCACCACGAAGAGCACAGCGCGGCACAGCCGCAACCAAACGGGAAAGAGTTTTCACCACGAAGGGCACGAAGGGTTAGGAAAATTTTTAGTCCGAACTTCGTGCTCTTCGTGTCCTTCGTGGTGAATAAGTCTTCACGGTAAACCCGGAAGAACCCATTTTTTAATATTTCGTAGGGGCGACCGGCGGTCGCCCTTGGTCACGGGTGAGAATGACGGCTCGAAGAACGAATCAGCCGTTCGTAGCCAGGCGAAAAATTTCCGCGTCGCGAAACAGTTGCAGCAGATCGCCGTCGATGGCGCCATGCTTGACTTCGTCGAGCAGTATATCGAGGGCGCGCTCCCGCGGCACGGCGCGTTTGTAGGGGCGGTCATTGGCCGATAGGGCGTCGTAAATATCTGAGATCGTCATCATCTTCGACTGGAACGGAATCGCCGGCGCCGCCAGATTGCGCGGGTAACCGGTGCCGTCGAGTTTCTCATGATGCGCCGAAGCGATCTCGGGAATATTTTTAATTTCCTTGGTCCAAGGGATCTGGCGCAAAAAACTCTGGGTGTGCGTGACGTGGGATTGAATCTGCAGCCGCTCGTCGTTATCCAGGCTGCCGCGGTCGATGGAAAGTAATTTAACTTCCGCGCTCGCCAACAGCGGCTGCGGTTGGCCCGCCGGATCGATGAACTGGCGCGCCGCCAGCTCGGCGAGCTGGGTAAAATTGCCCTCGCGCATCACCGTCGGCTCGTTGCAGCGCACGATGAATTCGAGAAACTCATCGAGCTCACTCAATTGCGCGTCGAGTTCATTTTGAAACTCAGCCTGGCGGGCGAGAAATTCGGCCCGGCCTTTGGCCAAAAGATAGGCCAGCTTGCGCTCGCTCTGTTCATGCTCCAGCGCTTTGCGCACATAGGCGAAACGCTGGCGGATCAGATCTAATTGCCGGGGATAAAGCTTTTTGGCCTTGACCAGCACCTCTTCGCGCACGCCGACCTTACCGAAATCATGCAGCAAGGACGCGTAGCGAATCTCTTTCATCTCGGCGCGGCTGAAACGAATGTCGCGGAAAGCCTGGCTATCGGCGCGGTCCACCGCCTCAGCCAATCCTACGGTTAGATCGGCGACGCGAAAGGAATGGCCGGAAGTGGTCGGATCGCGCGACTCGATGGCGCCCACCGAAGCGCGCACGAAGCCCTCGAATAAATTTTCGATGCTGTCATAGAGCCGGTTGTTCTCGATCGCCACCGCCGCCTGGCTCGCCACCGAGCGGAGCATCGGCCGGCATTGTTCGGGATAGGACGCCACGACATCGTCGACGGTTTGGCGATCAACGCGCGAATTAATGTCGCGCTTAAAATTGATCAGTTGGATCACTCCGGTGATTTCACCGCGCGGATGTTTCATCGGCACCACCAACATCGACTTACAACGGTAACCGCTGTCCTCGTCGAATTTGGGATTGAAGCGAAACGGCAACTCCGGCGGGATCTGATAAACATCCGCCAAAGCGATCTCGTCGCCGGTGCTAGCGACGTAACCGGCCAGACTCGAACGATCGATGGCTAACAGCGATTCGGTAAACGGCACCGACACGCTGTCATTCTGAGTGATTTTGAAACGCAACGAGCGTTCGCCGCGGTCGTTCTCTTCGGTTAGATAAAGCGAGCCGGCGTCGCTGTTGGTGATCTCGCGGCACTTTTGCAGCATGAAACGGAGCAGCGCCTCGCGATCTTTTTCGGTCGACAGCGCGATGCCGATCTCATTGAGCTGAGCGATTTCCCAACGAGCGCGATCGAGATCCTGTTCAAGCTCGACCTGGCGCGCGGGACTGATCGCAGTTAATTGTGGGGATAAATCCCGGCCATGAGTCATAAATAGAAATATCTCTTCGACCGACGCTGAAAACCTATCCGAAAAGCGCCCACAGCGTCAACATGTCAGTCCATTTGCGGCGGCCACGGACAATTCACCTGGCAGCGATGACATAATTTAGCAGATCTTTGGCGTTAAACTGCTTTCGCCTACACGGCAAACCCTCGGCATGGTTTCTGCTCGTTTCCCCGCCCGTAGTCGAATCATTGTATCCAACCAAAAAACGGGGGCCAAGATTATGGTCTGTTCAAGTCGTAGCTACTTATCCCGCTTAATTCGTACCGTAGTCATTTTTTTCGCGCTTGGCGCCGGCGCGCAGAATCCGCCAGCGACGATCAACGTCGACGTCAATTTGAATCGCCGGCCGATTAATCCGAACATTTACGGCGTTGCCCATGCGACTACCGCGCAGTTAAACGACTTGAACAGCCCACTCAACCGCAACGGCGGCAACAACACCAGCCGTTACAATTGGCAGTTGAACGCGGACAATCGCGCCAACGATTGGTATTTCGAAAGCATACCGGAACCGAGCGCCGTGGCCGGTGAGCGCGGCGATACATTTATCGCAAATGCCAAGGCAGCCAATGCACAAGCAATGCTCACCATTCCGACGCTCGACTGGATCGCTAAGCTCGGAGCGAATCGCGGCAAGTTAGCGAGTTTTTCCATCGCCAAATACGGCGCCCAAACCGGCAACGACTGGCAATGGTTCGCGGACGCCGGCAACGGCATCCGCAGTGGCGGCGGTTACGTCACCGGCAACAATCCCAACGATGCCAACGTCGCGTCGAACTCGACGGTGCAGCAAAGCTGGGCGCAGCATTTAGTCAACCGCTGGGGCGCCAACAGCAACGGTGGTTTGCGCTATTACATTCTCGACAACGAGCCGAGCATCTGGCACGCCACGCATCGCGACGTCCATTCCACTGGCGCGACCATGGATGAGATCAAGAACAAAATTATCGACTTCGCCGGCAAGCTCAAAATCGTCGATCCATCGGCCCTGGTGGTTGGCCCTGAGGAATGGGGTTGGAGCGGTTACACGCTCAGCGGCTACGATCAGCAGTACGGCAGCTTGCACGGCTGGAGCAATCTTCCCGATCGCGTCGCCCACGGCGGCTGGGATTACTTACCCTGGTTGCTCGATCAGCTGCGGCAAAATGACTTAGCCACCGGCAAACGCTTGCTCGATATTTTTACCGTGCATTACTACCCGCAAGGCGGGGAATTTAGCGACGACACTTCGACGGTGATGCAGCTTCGGCGCAATCGCTCGACGCGCTCGCTGTGGGACCCTAATTATATCGACGAAAGCTGGATCAACGACCGCGTCAAGTTAGTGCCGCGCCTGCGCGACTGGGTGAACGCCTACTATCCCGGCACGCTCACCGGCATCACGGAATACAACTGGGGCGCGGAAAATCATATCAACGGTGCCACCGCGCAAGCCGACATCTATGGCATCTTCGGCCGCGAAGGCTTGGACATGGCGGCGCGCTGGACCACGCCGGATGCCAGCACGCCGACTTACAAAGCGATGAGACTTTATCGCAACTACGACGGCAACAAGTCGACCTTCGGCGATGTCAGCGTCGCGGCAACGGCGGCGAATCCCGATAACGTCACGGTCTTCGCCGCCGAACGCTCCGCCGACGGCGCGCTGACGATCATGGCGATCAGCAAGTATCTATCCGGCACGACCGCGGTGACGCTCAATCTCGCCAATTTTCCCCATAACGGCAGCGCCCATGTCTGGCAGCTCGGCGCGACCAATGCGATTAATCACCTGGGCGATGTCAATTTCATCGGCGGCAGTTTTAACTACACGCTGCCAGCCCAGAGTATCACACTTTTCGTTTTGCCCGCGGCGAGCGGCAACCAAACGCCGGTGGCGGTCATGTCGGCGCAACCCGGTTCAGGCACCGCGCCGCTGAATGTTGCCTTCACCGGCAGCAGCTCGACCGATGGCGACGGCTCCATCATCGCCTATGTTTGGAATTTTGGCGATGGCGCAACCGCTTCCGGTTCCACCGCGAATCATCTCTACAGCGCGCCGGGCAGCTACCTCGCGCGCTTGACCGTCACCGACAACCAAGGCGCGACCAACTCGACCACTACGACGATCCAGGTCAACGCCAGCTTGCCGAGCGCACCGAGCAATCTAACGGCAAGCACGATCTCGCGCAGCCAGATCAATCTAAGCTGGTCCGACAACGCCAACAACGAAACCGGCTTTAAGATCGAACGTTGCACCGGTGCCACTTGCACCAACTTCGCGCAAATTGCCGCGGTGGGCGCCAACCTAAAAACTTTTGCCAATAGCGGCCTCAAACGCAACACCGCCTATCGCTATCGCGTGCGCGCTTATAACGGCGTGGCGGATTCAGCCTATTCAAATATCGCCGGTGCGATAACCGCGCGCTAGGCGAATCGGAAATTGCACTACGTAGGACACGAAGATCACGAAGTTCGGGGTGATTATTTTCCTAAACCTTCGTGCCCTTCGTGCCGTCGTGGTGCAAACAAATTTTTCAACGACATAACAAACTTACGGTGAGCGATCGAATCTCCATCGACTCCAAAAAACGCTCGAACATTGCCTAAACCACGCCGCTGGTGAAACCACACGCAAGCGACGCCAATCTTCGCCCGCAATTCTGAGCAGGACCAACGCACGTTCCCACCTAAGCGTAGCGAAAGGCCGCCGCCAGCAACTCAATCCTCGCCCAGCCGTCCAATTGTGTCGAACGCTTCGGCCAGCGGTGGAAACAATCAGAGAGCGCCAAGTGACATCGGGTAAGAACGATGAAAAAGAATTTTTCGTACAGCGGCTGGCATAGCACGTGCTCCATTAGCGAGAAACCAAAGTTTCCAGGTCGGTGATGACGCGGATGGGGTTGCCCCTCCAACGCGCTCGCCAACGAACCAGAAGCGCCCATGAAAGGATTTTTTATCATGAAGCCAAAACCAGTTGGAGCGAAACGCTTTGTCGCATTTGCATCGGGTCTCTTGTTGTTTTTGTTCGCCGTGGCGCTGCACGCCCAAAGCCATCCCCATTTATTCAAAACCCGTCCAGTGCCGACCCAAGCTGGCCAAAATGGGCAAAGCGCTCTGCTCGGCGATATCGATCAAAATTTTTTAGGGAACGGTCCCGAAAACATGACCATCGTCCTTCCCGGCAAAGCCGACCTGCTGGTCAATCGCGAACATCATCAAGCGCGCGGCGCGCGCAGCTTGGTCTGGCGCGGCGCCGCCCAAGGCGACTCCAGTCACAAAGTTACATTGACCGTTCACAAAGGCATACTGCTCGGCCATATTCAGCACGGCAACGAGATTTTTACTCTGCGGCCGGCCGCCAATGGCCGCACCGTCGTCGAGAAAATTAATTCCTCCAGTTTCGCGCCGGAGTGGGGCCATGATCAGCATACCCATGGCAAAGAGATGGTGCCGCCAGTAAGCGGTTCGATTGATGATCAAAGCACCACGACCACTGCACCCGCCGTGGCGGCACTGGGTGCCACTACCGAGATCGTACTCATGTCGGTCTATACGCCGCAAGCGCGCGCCGCCGGCGGCGGCACGACGCAGATCCAGGGGCAAATTCAGGCCGCCGTCGATCAAGCCAATAGCGCCTTCATCAACAGCAACATGATCGGCCGTTATCGTCTCGCCTATGCGGGTGAAGTTGCCTACAACGATTCCGGCGTGATCACGACCGATTTGAATTGGGTCACTGGCGATGCCGGCGTGGCTTCGTTGCGCGATAGTAACGCCGCCGACATGGTGTCGCTGATTACCGCCAACGGCGGCGGCTACTGCGGCATCGGCTGGGTGCAGAGAAATCCGGGCTCCGGTTTCGCAGGGTACGCGTTTCAAGTCACCGCCCAAAGCTGCTTGACGAACCAGACTTTAGCCCACGAGCACGGCCACAACCTCGGCATGGAACATAACCCGGAAAGCGCCGGCGTGACTCCGGACCAGGCCTCCTATCCATACTCGTTCGCGCACTGGGTCAATGGTCAATTCCGCACGATCATGTCGTACGATGTTTGCAGCTTGGGTTGTCCGCGCGTTTTGAATTATTCCAATCCCGATGTCCTCTACAACGGCGTCGCCACCGGCGTGCTCGATCAACGGGACAACGCGCAAACCGCCGATAACACCGCAGCCATCGTCGCGGCGTTCCGCTCCGGCGGCGCCGTCACGGTAAACAATCCGCCGGTATTCACCGGCAATCCCATCGTCAAGCCCGACGCGACTCAAGGCGCGGCGTATTCCAGTACGCTCGCGGGCAGCGCCAGCGATGCCGACAACGATACGCTGAGCTTCAGCAAAAGCGCTGGGCCGGCTTGGCTGATCGTCAGCGCCAATGGCGCGCTGAGCGGCACGCCAGGGTCCATCGACGTCGGGCTCAATAACTTCACGGTCACTGTCTCCGACGGCCGCGGCGGTTCCGCCAGCACCACGTTGCAGATCAACGTGGCGGCACCGCTGATCACAGTAACGCCAACATTGACCGCGCCAACGAATTTAGCCGCAGCCTCCATCATGTCACGGCGCATCGATCTGTCCTGGGCGGACAACTCAGGCAACGAAAGCGGCTTCAAGATCGAGCGCTCGAATAACGGTTCGAGCTTCTCGCAGATCGCCACGGTGGGTGCCAACGTGACGACTTTCTCCGACACCAAGCGCCCCTCGGGTAGAACCTATTACTACCGCGTGCGCAGCTTCAACAACACAAACAACTCCGGTTATTCGAACATGGCTCATATGATGGCGAAGTAATCCCACAGGTTCGAAACCAGAAGGTTTAACCAACCGGCTCGGCGTACAACGCCGAGCCGGTTTTTTTTCGCCGCTGTAAACCGATAATTCTCCCGCGAAAACCAACCTAGCCGTGGACATTCTTGGCGCCTTGGCATAAGTCATTTGGCACAGCCGATAAAAAGGAACTGTGCCCATGGACATCGATCAGCTCAAGCAAGACATCGTCACCGCCAGCCACATTCTGCATCAGCAGGGCATCGCCGCAGCCTTTGGCCACGTCAGCGCGCGCATTCCCAGCACCGACACTTATATCTTTCCACCGCGCATGAGTCCCGCGCTGGTGCGCAGAGATAATCTTTTAACCCTCGATGTCGAAGGCAATCAGTTAAGCGGCGAAGGCCGGCCCAATACCGAGTTTTGGATTCACGCGCGGATTTACAAAGCGCGACCCGATGTTCAATCGGTCTGCCATGTTCACCCGCCGAGCTGCGTCGTGCTCGGCGCCCTCGGTGAAACCATCCGGCCCCTGCACGCCTCGGGAGCGGTGTTTAAAAATGACGTGCAAGTCTTCGATCCGATCACCTTGATCCGCACCCGCGAGCTCGGAGACGAAGTCGCCAAGACCCTCGGCAAACATGGCGCCATGTTGCTGCGCGGCCATGGCGTCAATGTCGCGGACAAAGATGTCCGGCGCGTCTGCGTCATGACGCTGTGGATGGAAGAGGCGGCCAATTATCAGCTACGCGCCATGTCGGCCGGCAAGCCGCGCTATTTTACGCCGGAAGAATTGGCCGTGATTTACGCCCAAGTTTCCGGCGAAGAAGTTTCCAACCGCGCCTGGGAATATTTTAGCAGCCGCGTCGAATCTTGATCGCCAAAGGGTTGAGACCGGCCAGCGCATCACGATATTGTCGGTCGCAACACTACGAGGGGAAAAACCATGGTACTGAAACACATTGAGCTACGCCAAGCGGTCATCGATAGCGCCAATTTTCTGGTCCGCATCGGCGCGATCTCGATGAGCCATCATGGCAATTTTAGCGTGCGCGTGCCCGGCACCGAGACGATTTTGCTTACCGCTTCCAGTTCATTCGATAATCTCAAACCAGAAAATCTCGCCTTGCTCGATCTCGACGGCAAACTGATCGAAGGCGAGATCAACCCGACCAACGCGGAAATCGTCCACATGCACGCCATCGTCTACAAACAGCGGCCGGAAACCGGCGCGGTGGTGCACACCCATTCGACCTACGCCACCAGCTTCGCCATCGCCAGCCGCGCGCTCGGCTGCTCCTACGAAGCGCTGGTGCGCAACGACATGGCGGCCGGCGTGCCGCTTGCTAAATACGGCCCGCGCGGTTCGAAGGAATCGGTCGCGAATATCGCCGACGCCTTGAGCGCCAGCAAAAACACTAAAGCGGTGCTGCTGGAAAATCACGGCGTGCTCGCCTTCGGCGCCGATCCCGCCGCCGCGGCGCGCGCCAACTTGATCGTTGAAGAAGCGGCGCAGATGGCGATCTACGCCGAAGTCCTCGGCGGCGCCAAGATGATCCCGCCGGAAATGTTAAAAGCTACGGTCGGCCGGCGCGACGAATTCGCCCGCGCCGGCGTCAAAAAAGCATGACGCAGGGGCAACCCGCCGGTCGCCCAAATCGATATCAGCAGAACATCACGATTAGGAAATTCGAAAGGAAGAAAGAAAAAATGGAAATGACCGCAGGTGAAAAACGCAAAGCATTGAAGGCGATGATGCAGCAATCGGTCTGTCATCTGGCGCCCAGTTGTAACGATGGAATTCAAGCGCGCTTAGTCGAATGGCTCGGCTTCCCGCTCGTACATATCTCCGGCAGCGGCCAACACCGCTCGCTCGGCTTCGCCGACGCCGGCCTGCTGACGCTCACGGAAATGATCAACAAAGCGCGCGACATCGTCGACGCGGTGAACATCCCCGTGGTCAGCGACGCCGAGACCGGCTATGGCAACGCGGTCAACGTCTATCGCTCGGTCAGAGAATTCGACCGCGCCGGCGTCGCCGCGATTCACATCGAAGATCAGCTGACGCCCAAACGCGCCGGCCACGAAGGCTTCGATGTCGGTTTGATTTCCAGGCAGGAATTCGTCGCTAAGATCAAAGCCGCCGTCGACGCGCGGCGCGATGAGAATCTAATCATCATCGCGCGCTCGGAAGCCAAGGACTCGCTGCAAGAAAGACTCGAACGAACTCAAGCCTGCATCGAAGCCGGCGCCGACGCTTCCTGGGTGAGCGCGCGCACGGAAGAAGAAATTTTGGCCTACGCCAAACTCGACAAGCCATTGGTCGGCGTCCCACCGCGCGGCGTCATGACCGTGCAACGCTACGGCGAACTGGGCGGCCGGGTCGGCTGCATTCCGACGGTGCTCCAAGTCGCCATGCTGCACGGCATGCGCCAGTGTTTGGAAGAGTTGAAAAAAAGCGGCACCGAAGCCGCCTATTTCAAAAACACACCAGGCATCGAAGACACTCGCAAGTGGTACGCCAACTTGGGCAACGCCGAACTCAAAGAGCTGGAAAAGAAGTACGGCTATTAACCCGCGAGCCAAAGGCGCTCATTCGCATTGGCGAGAGATTCGAACCGAACTGGAGAGCAAATGCTGAGAGCAAGAAACGTTGGGCAAATGTTTTTTGCCGCAGCGCTTTCGCTAGGCGTTGCGCAATCGGCGCTGGCCCAATTGACGAAGATTAACGTCGGCTACAGCGCCATCAGCGGCGACGCTTTGCCGGCGTGGCTGGCCAAAGACGCCGGCATCTTCGAAAGAAACGGCCTCGACGTTCAGCCGGTGTTTTTTACCGGCGGCACCACCGCCGTCATGGCATTGGTTTCCGCCGATACACCGATCGCCCAGTTGGCTGGACCGGCGGTGGTGAATTCCGTGATGGCGGGTTCCGACGCGACGATCATCGCCGGCGGCGTGGTCTCGCTCAACTATTATTTGCAAAGCCGCCCCGATATCAAAACTCCCGAGCAGCTCAAAGGCGGTTCGGTGGCGGTCAGCCGCTTCGGCTCGTCGTCCGATTTCATCGCCCGCTATGCGCTGACGAAGATCGGTTTGACTCCCGGCAAAGATGTCACCATCGTGCAGATCGGCAGCACCACGGCGCGGGTCGACGCCGTCATGGCCGGTCGGGTTCAAGCCACGGTAGTCAATCCACCGGCAAGTATCATCGCATCAAAACGCGGCATGAACACGCTCGCCGACCTGCCCAAGCTCGGTCTAGTCTATCAACACACCGCGGCGGCGACCTCGAGAAAGTATATCCGTGAAAATCGCGATGTCGTCCGGCGCTATGTGAAATCGCAAATCGAAGCGGTGCATCGAATCTATACCGACAAGGAAAGCGCGATCAAAGCCTTGGGCCGATTCATCGGCCGCACGGTCGAGCGCGATGTCTTGGAAAAAACCTGGGAGAATTTAATCAGTGAAGCGGTATTGCCAAAAAAACAATATCCGTCCATCGAAGGGCTGAAAACCATTCTCGCCAGCGAGCCTAAAGCGAAGTCGCACAATCCCGAAGACTATTTCGACGCCAGCTTCGTCAAGGAATTGGATCTCAGCGGTTACACTGACAGCCTCTACAAGAAACGCTAGTTAAAATTCGCGCAATGCCGGGCTAAAGCTTCGAATGAAATTCGCCCACTTCTCCCATGTCTGGAACAAGCCGGGAATGACCGCGGCGCAGCGCTACGAACAATTGTGGCGCGAGCTCGGCGTCTGCGATGAGCTGGGCTTCGACTTCGGATTCTGCGTCGAGCATCACTTCAACCCGCGCGAAAGCTGGATGCCGTCGCCGTCAATCTACAGCGCCGCGGCGGCGATGCGCACCAAACAATTGCGCATTGGCACCATGGGCTATATCGCGCCGCTCTACGATCCGCTACGCATCGCCGAAGATGCCGCGGTGTTAGATAACGTACTCAACGGCCGCTTGGAGCTTGGATTGGTATCGGGCATCGTGCCGGACTTCTTCGGACCGTACAACGCCGATTTTCAAAATCGCCGGGCCAACACCCATGAAGCGTTGGCGATCATAAAAAAAGCGCTGTCCAGCGACGGTGCCTTCAGCTTCACCGGCGAATCGCGCCAGTATCAAAACGTCACGCTCGGCGTCAAGCCGCTGCAAAAGCCCCATCCGCCGATCTGGATTCATTCCCGCGATCCCGAAACGCTAGCGTTGCTCGCCCGCGAGGGCGTTCACACCGGTTATTTATTTCTCGTGCCGCGCGCCGATGTCGCGCCGCGCTACCGTGAGTACTTGCGCTTGTGGAATGAAGCCAATCACCCGCAGAAGCCGAATATCGGTTATTGGATCTTAGTCTACGTCGACGAAACCGATGCCAAAGCCGTGGCCAAAGCGAAACCGTTGTTCGAATACTGCTTCACAAATGTTTTCGGCACGAGAGCGGAGGGCGGCGTCGGCTACCAGCGGCTAGCGGAAAATCACGCCAAGCGCGGCGATCCCGGCGGCGCCGAAATCGCGCTGCACGCCATCGACGTCGACTATCTGCTTGAGCGCAATCTCGCCTTTGTCGGCTCGCCGAAAACGGTCATCGAACAAATCAAGCAAGCCGCCAGCGAAGGGGTTTTTAATACCGTGATGGCCGAGTTCAACATCGGCGCCATCGCCGAGGACGACCTCATGCGCTCGATTAAACTATTCGGCAAAGAAGTGCTGCCGGCGCTGCGCGGCTTCGAGCCGTACTAAATAGACTATGATTCACCACGAAGGCACGAAGGACACGAAGGTTTCGGACAAAAATATTCCGAACTTCGCGATCTTCGTGCCTTCGTGGTGAATGGTCTTTAACAACGCGCACAGTCAAAACAATCTAAAACGAGAAAGTCGCATGAATGGCAGATCATTCTTATCCCGCTGGGCACCCATGCTCATCATCGCCATCGCTTCAGCCGTCACACCGAGCCACGCGCAAGAACCCAGAGCCAAGATTCGCATCTCCAACTCAGCACTCAGCGTCACATCGTTGGCGCTATTGGCGGCGCGCGAGTGGAAACTGTTTCAGGAACGCGGTCTGGATGTCGAAATTATTCTCATGTCGCCGGCGATTACCGTGCCGGCGATGATTTCCGGCGAGATCGATTATTTTGCCGGCGTCGGACCGGGCGTGGTCAGCGCTAGTCTCGGCGGCTTGCCATTTCGCGCCGTCTGGGTTTCTTCCGATCGCGTTTCCTACTCGTTGGTCGCCCATCCGAAGTTCAAAACCTTACAGGATCTCAAAGGCAAAAAGATCGGCGTCATCGGCAGTTTGGGCGCGGCCAATCACGTCTCCTTGGTGATCGCCTTGGAAAAACTCGGCATCGCGCCGAAGGAATTCAACATCATGGCCTTACCGCCGCAAGAAATGCTCCGTTCGCTGGAAAGCGGCTTTCTCGACGCCGCCTCGCTCAATCCGCCGACGCTGTTCATGGCAACCAAGAAAAACTTTCCGATCATTCTCGACATCGGCTCCCTGGTTGAAATGCCCGGCGGCGGCCTGACAGTGCTCGCCAAAGATATCAAGAACAAATCCGATGAAGTGAAACGGGTGATCCGCGCCATGCAGGGGGCGAAAGAGATCATGCGCAAATCGAAAGAAAAAAGCGTCGAGCTGATGACGCGGATTCTAAAAATGGATCCAGAAACCGCCGCCAGCACCCATGAAGTATTTTTGAAAACCCTGAGCCCCGACGGCGTGCCGACCCGCGCCGGCATGGAAAATCTGGTGAAATCAATCCAAGCCCAAGGCCGCTTCGTCGACAAGAAGCCGGTCTTCGCCGAGTTAGCCGACGACCGCCTAGCGAAAGAAGTCGCAAAAGAAATGGGTTACAAAGTGCAGTAGCGCGATTGGCGGGTTTCAAACCCGCCCCTACCAATCGTATTCTTTTTTGTGAACTTTGCGTTCTTTGCGGCCAATCACTCGGGTTCCGAATCCTGGCGCGATAAATCGCGCCCTTATTCTGCTTCTTCGCGATACAGTCCCAGCGCCTCCGTCGACGGCCGGTCGCTGATCGAAAACAGGATCGCGTCTTCGTTGGTCGTGTTCTCGTGCGAGTGCCACTGCCAGGACGGCACGACGAAGATATCGCTCTGGCCCCAGTGGAACTCATTGGCTGACACTTTGGTCATGCCCTTGCCGCGGAAGGAATAGTACACCGTCGTGCTGGTATGGCGGTGCGACTTGGTTTTTTCCTTGGGGCGCAAGAGTTGAATCGAACAGGAACAAGTCGGCAGCGTATGGCCGCCGTCCAAGGGATTGGTATATTCAAGAATAATTCCGTCGTAGGGATCGCCGGCGCTGTCTTTTAGACCTTGCAGCGTCGCGTTGGTTTCCGTCCAAGGATAGCGATAGGGCGGCGCCTGAAAAGAATTCTTGATCCAGCTCGGCCGCGCGTGGGCGAACACCTTCGACGAATAACTCTCCGGTTTCTCCACCGGCTGCTGCTGGGCTTTGAAATTTTCTTGGATCATGGCGCCGAAGTGGGTCACTAGCCGCACATCCAAACCATCGAGCCACATCACCGGTTCGGTCGACTCGTTGAAGTGATCGTGCCAGGTCCAGTTGGGCGTCGTGATAAAGTCGCCCTCGAACATCTGGAAACGCTCGCCTTCGACGATGGTGTAAGCGTTGGGCGTGCCTTTGACGATGAAGCGGATCGCCGCCGCGGTGTGGCGGTGCGCCGCGGCGATTTCGCCGGGCTTCACCAATTGCACGGAGATATGCACCGTGTTGGTCATGCCCGTGGACAGACCTGGATTGCGCATCTGAATCGTTCTGCGCCCAGCTTCGCCCGTGGTGATCAGCTCGCCGGACCAGTTGAGCGCCTGCATGATTTCCTCGCCCTTCCATAAATGGGGCTTCACCGTCTGCGACCACTCCGAGTGTTCCCAATGGCCTTTGAGGTTTCGATCTTTCATCCACTGGCTGAGTTCTTGTAAATCCATGTTGTCCTCCTAAGAGAAGCTGGATATGAATGTTCCTTACAAACGACGCGCCAAGCTGTCAAGCCGTTGCCTGCGACCCTATTATCATATTATAAAAATTGCGAACCGGCTTCGCCGCCATGAAATCAAATCGTATCACCGTTACGTTCTTGCTGATCCTCGCGACGTTGTTCTTATCGGCCTGCCTGATCGACCGAATCGGCGGCGCGTTCTCAAAGCAACCGGAAGAACTTGAGCGCAGCGCATCGCCGGCGGCGCAAAAACTCATCGACCAAGCTTTTACCGACATCGACTCGAACAAACTCGTCGACTTCCACACCCACGTCATCGCCCTCGGCACGAGCGCGCGCGACGCTTTCGTCAATGCGAAAATGCAAAGCGGCTTCACTCTCGACCGGCTGAAATTTCTCATCTACACCAGCGCGGCGGATATCAAGAATATAGACAACGCCGATCGTGAATATATCGGCCGGCTGGCGCGCTTGGCCCGCGGCGCCAAGCGCCATGGCAAGTACCGCATCCTCGCCTTCGACAAACATTACAACGCCGACGGCACGGTCAATCTCGCCAAGACCAACTTCTATGTGCCCAACCAATACGTCGTCGACCTCGCCCGTCAGCATAGCGATATCTTCGAGCCGGTGATCTCGGTCCATCCGCACCGTTGGGATGCGCTAGTGGAATTGGAAAAATGGGTCAACGCCGGCGTCAAATATGTCAAATGGCTGCCCAACGCCATGGGCATCGACCCGGCGGACAAATCGGCGGAACCGTTCTATCGCAAGATGAAAGAGTACAACATGATCCTGCTGAGCCATGCCGGCGAAGAACAAGCGGTCGAAGCCGACGCGGATCAAGAACTCGGTAATCCGCTGCGCTTGCGCAAAGCGTTGGATATGGGCGTGCGCGTGATCGTCGCCCACGCCGCCAGTCTCGGCCGTTGCGCGGATCACGACAACGGCGGCAAGCAAACACAGTGCTTCGATTTATTTCTGCGCCTGATGGACGAGCCCAAGTATGTTGGACGGGTCTTCGGCGAAATCTCGGCGATGCTGCAATTCAATCGTATGCCTGGGCCGTTCACGACCTTGCTTAAACGCCAAGACCTGCACCCGCGCTTGGTCAACGGCAGCGACTATCCACTGCCGGCGATCAACGCGCTAATCCGAACGCGGTCACTGGCCAGCGACGGTTTCATCACCAAAGCCGAACGCACAGCACTCAATGAGATCTACGACTACAATCCGCTGCTCTTCGATTTCATCTTGAAACGCACCATCCGCCATCCGGAGACCAAACAAAAGCTAGCGCCGTCGGTGTTCATGGAAAACCCGGGACTGGAGAATTAGCAAACAGGGTTCTTACTGTTGCCTATTGCCTGCTGCCTTCCTCGTCATCCTTTCACGCACACTACTTGCCGCAGCGTGTGGACGATCTCGACCAAATCCTTCTGTGCGTTCATCACGTCGTCGATGGGCTTGTACGCCATCGGCGTTTCGTCGATCACGTCAGAATCTTTGCGGCACTCGATGCCGGCGGTGGCTTTGATATGATCTTCGAGACTGAAACGCCGCTTCGCTTCATTGCGCGACATCAAGCGGCCAGCGCCATGGCTGCACGAGTGAAAACTCTCGTCGTTGCCGAGGCCGCGGACGATGTACGAGCGCGCGCCCATGCTGCCCGGAATGATGCCCAGGTCGCCCTTGCCCGCGCGCACCGCGCCTTTGCGCGTGACAAAAACCGACTGGCCGTAATGCTCCTCGCGGGCGACGTAATTGTGGTGACAGTTGACCGCCGTCTCAGTCAAAGAAAACTGCGGCACTCCGCTTAACTGCGTCACCGCTTCGACCAACTGCTCCATCATCAGCTTACGATTGTACAGCGCGAACTCCTGCGCCCAGCTCACCGCTTCGACGTAGTCGTCAAAATGCTCGCCGCCCTCGGTGAAATAAGCGAGATCCCGATCCGGCAAATTTTTTATATACTGGCGCATATCTTTTCGCGCCAACTCGATGAAGAACGTGCCGATGCGGTTGCCGACGCCGCGCGAGCCGCTGTGCAGCATGAACCACACTTGCTCGCTCTCGTCCAAGCACACTTCGATGAAATGATTGCCCGTGCCCAGAGTGCCGAGATGATTGACGTCGTTGCCGCGATTGAGGTTGGGAAATTTATCGGTAATGGTTTTGTAGCCGCGCTCAAGTTGACGCCAGACGCCGATCTGCCGCTTGGGAATCTCACCCCACGCGCCGCGGTCGCCTTTGCGGCCATTTTCAGTACGCCCGTGCGGCACCGCCTTTTCGATCGCCGTGCGCACGGCGCGCAAATTGTCCGGCAACTGGCTCGCATTCAAAGTCGTCTGCACCGCCATCATGCCGCAGCCGATGTCGACGCCCACCGCCGCGGGAATGATCGCGCCCTTGGTCGGAATCACGCTCCCAACCGTCGCGCCAATCCCCCAATGCACATCCGGCATCGCCGCTACCCATTTGTAGATGAACGGCATTGAAGCGACATTACGCAGTTGCTTTTCTGCCACCGCTTCGACCGCAACGCCTTTGGTCCAGGCTTTGATGGGGACGCCGTTCTCGGCTTGGATTGTGTTGTAGTTGCTCGCGCTCATTCCCCGTTCTCCCTTTACGGTGAAGCACAGAATAACACCATACCTGCCACCGTCACATCTCGTGAAAACTCGCGCAGACATCACTAACATTCGGCTTTAATTCAGCGCGCGAAATCTAAGCATCTCCGTTAAACCAACTGGGGTAGGCAGAATGTAACCAGGCCGCAGGTAAACTACTTTGAGCGCCCTGCGGACCACTTGACCCATAACTTGACTTATACTTGACTCATAACTTATCCTGCCGGTTGTGAGCTACCAACCCCAATTCACCATCACACCGGGCTTGCTCGCTCGGGTTGAGCATATCGCGGCACTGCGGGAGAACATTTTGGCCACGGCGGTGCAGGTTCCGTGGATTCCGGCGCTGCAAAAGGATACACGGCTGCGCAACGCGCATAGTTCGACCGCCATCGAGGGCAATCCGTTAACGCTGGAGCAAGTACGCGCGGTCGAGGAAGGGCGCGAACTGGCGGGTGTCACGGACCGCGCGAAGCGGGAAGTGCTCAATTATTTCGCCGGCCTACGGTTCATCGAAAAGAACCTGAAGAAATCCCGGCTGACGCACGAAGACCTGTTCAAGCTGCACAAAATCATCGCCGCCGATGTCATGGATCAGGGCATGGCAGGATGCTACCGCACGATTGGCGTGCGCGTCGGTCGATTCGTGCCGCCGCCACCCAAAGACGTATCGGGACTGATGTTTGAACTCCTGGAGTGGTGGAACAAGGAAGCGGGCAAACACTCGTCAATCATATCTTCGGCTATTATCCATCACCGTTTTGAATCCATCCATCCATTTGCCGATGGCAACGGGCGGGTCGGACGGACACTGGGCCTGTGGGAACTGTTTCGACGCGGATTCGATACCCATCACATTTTTTCGGTGGACGAGTTTTATTGGGAAGACCGTCCGCGTTACTACGCTGAGCTCGATGCCGCACGCCAACATGACAGCGACCTGACGAGTTGGCTAGAATATGCCGCGGAAGGACTGCACGTGACCCTGGAAAAAGTTTGGACCCGTGTGCAACGCTTATCGGCGCAGTCAGGCCGCAAGAAATTAGTGCTGCGACCGAAGCAAGAGCAATTACTGCAAATGTTGCGTGACCAAAAGAGTATGACGCCACAGCAGATTTGGGACGGCATCGGAATGTCCAAGCAAGGCGCACTGGATTTGTTGCGCCCGTTGATAATGGCGGGCTTAGTAAAAAGAGTTGGCACAAAAAAGTCTGGGCGTTACATCCTAAAGTGAACGAATCGTGATCAAGCCAAGGGAGAAACCCAATAAATCAGCGCTTTTCGTCCCCTTCCATTTCTCCTTGACGCCCACCAACTTTGCGCCTATTTTAGGCCACCTTTTACTCGTGCGTTTGAAATAGTTAGATGTCTATCTTAAATCTCCGCAACGTCAACAAAGTCTTCGGCGAACCTAACAACGGGTCGGCACTGGTTCCCGCCGTCGACAATGTTTCTCTCGACGTCGACGCCGGCGAATTTTTCTCGATCATCGGGCCGTCGGGCTGCGGCAAGTCGACGCTGCTGCGAATCATCGGCGGCTTGCTTCCCGCCACTTCAGGAGATTTGACCGTCGGCACGGAGAAAGTCACCGGTCCGCATCCTTGGCTCGGCATGGTGTTTCAAGAAGAGTCGACGTTTCCTTGGCGCACGACGTTGGGCAACGTCGAGTTCGGTCTTGAGATGCGCGGGGTGGCTGTCGAAGAACGACGAGCAAAAGCTCGGGCTATGATTGGTCTCGTCGGCTTGTCGGGATTCGAAGAGCGCTATCCGTCAGAGCTGTCCGGCGGCATGAAACAGCGCGTCGCCATCGCCCGCGCGCTCGTGCTCGAACCGAAGATCCTATTGATGGACGAGCCCTTCGGCGCCCTCGACGAGCAGACGCGCATTATTCTCGGCGAAGAGCTGATGAAGATTCGCGATCAACTCAAGCAGACGATCATTTTAGTCACGCACAATATCAACGAATCCGTCCAGCTCTCTGACCGGGTCATGATCATGACCGCACGGCCGGGGCGCGTGAAAGAAATCGTCGCCATCGACTTGCCCCAGCCGCGCGACTCGTCGATCATCGCGTCGGACCGTTTCGGCAAACTGGTCGGCCAAGTCTGGGGCGCGCTCCGAGAAGAATCGATCAAGAGTTTTAAACAAACCGAACAAAGACAATAAGGAGATTCGTCAATGAAAAAGTATCTTGTGTCGGTCGTATGGGTCCTATGGGTCGTATCGCCCTTCGCTTCTTCAACCTGGGCTGCGGCCGCGCGCACCAAGATCATCGTCGTCGTCCCCCATCGCATCCTCTTCACCGTCGCCCTGCCGGTCTACATCGCTCAAGAGAAGGGTTATTACCGGGAAAATAATATCGACGTCGACGCCGTCTTCACCCGCGGCGGCGGCGAAAACGTCCAAGCGGTCGTCTCCGGCGACGCGCAAATTGGTCTTGGCACCGGTACCCTGGCGGTGATCAGCGCGTTCATCAAGAAGGCGCCGATCAAGATCGCCGCCGCCGAGATCACCGGCATGGACGCTTTCTGGTATGTCCAGGCCAACACGCCGATGCGCAAACTCGAAGACCTGGCCGGCAAGAAAGTCGCTTACAGCCGGCCCGGCGCGTCGAGCCACATGGCGGTCTTAGGTATCGCCGACCAAATCAAAGCGAAGGGTTTAAAACCGGCGGAACCGGTCTCCTTGGGCGGCATCCCGGAAGTCTATACAGCGCTACGGACCGGCCAGACCGACGCTGGATGGTCGGTGGCTCCGTTTCAATTGGATCGCGTCGAGAAGGGCGAGCTGCGCGTCGTCGTCAAGGGCGATGAGATCGTCGCCATGCGCGAACAGTCCGCCCGCGTCCATTTCACCAACAACGACTTCGCGGCGAAAAATCCCGACGCGGTGCGCGGTTTCTTCCGCGCCCAGCAGCGCGCCCTCGACTACATGTTCGCCAATAAAGAAGATACCGCGAAAATCTGGATCCGCCGCGCTGAAATGAAATATCCCGAGTCGGCCGTGCTCGCCACCTGGGACTACTACAACCGCGCCGCGATGAATCTGAAACCGATCCGCGGCCTACAAACGATCATCGACGACGGCATCAGAAACAAATTCCTGAACGCGCCGCTGACCCAGGCCGAACTCAACGCCCTAGTCGATCTGAGCTTCCTACCGTAGTAATGGACGGAACAGAATCAAAAGGATTAGCCGCAAAGAACGCAAAAGCGCAAAAAAATATTTTGCGAACTATGCGTTCTTTGCGGCCAACACATCCGAATCATGTCTGAAAGCACAAGACTTGCCGCCTGGCGATTGGGCATCATCTTCGGCGCACTGGTGATCGTCGAAGCCTCGGTGCGTTCCGGTTGGATCAGCACGTTTTTTCTCGCTGCGCCGACTCGCGCGGTCATCGTCCTGTGGCAGCAACTGCTACATGGTCACGCACTGGCGCTAACCGGCATCACGCTGTTCGAGATCGCCGCCTGCCTGACGATCTCGACAATTTTCGGCGTGCTCGCGGGTTTTCTCCTCTGGCGTCACAAACTCATCGGCACCAGCTACGAAATGCCGCTCGCCGCGTTATTCTCCTCGCCGATCATTCTCGCTTACCCGATCTTTCTCGTCACCTTCGGCCGCACCAGCGCGGCGGTGATCGCGCTGTCGTCGATCTTCGGCTTGATCCCGATCATCATCAACACCAAAGGCGCCTTTCAAAACGTCAACCCGATCCTGCTACAAGTCGGCGCCAGCATGAATCTCACCCGCCGGCAGCTGTTCCGCCACATCTTGCTCCCCGCCGTGGCGCCGACGATCTTTAGCGGCTTTCGCTTGGCGCTCACCTACATTTTGAAATCGGTGCTCGGTTTAGAATACGTCGCCCAGGTCGGCGGCGTCGGCATGTGGCTATCCGATGCGTCGTACAAATTCGAAGTCGAAGAAGTCTACGCCGGCCTATTCGGCACCATCGCTTTGTCGATTTTGTTTCTTTATCTGATCAACCGAGGCGAAAATTGGTTTCGTAAATAGTCATGGCAACCGCGCAATCCAATCGCTCACCTCTCGCCACGACATTCCACACGCCGTTGGCCGTGCAAATTCTCACGCTCCTCGGCGTCATCGCCGTCTGGGAAGTCATCGGCCGTACCGACTTGCTGTTTCCCGATCTTTTTCCTTCGATCATAGAAATTCTCCAATCGCTGTGGACCTACGTCACCACACCGGTGATGATCCCGCATATCAAAGCCAGCCTCTACGAAGTCGGCGGCGCCATCGCCATCGCCGCGCTCGCCGGCGTGCCACTGGGAATTTTGTGGGGCAGCAAACACAGTTGGCTGGAAATCGTCGAGCCACTGATTCTCTACGCCGCGGTGGTGCCCAAGATCGTCATCTTTCCGGTATTCATTTTGTTTCTCGGCATCGACGTGTATTCAAAACTCGCCGTCGGCGCCATCGCCGCGTTCTTTCCAATCTCGCTTTTGACCATCGCCGGCATGCGCGAGGTAAAAAAAGTCTACGTCGACGTCGCCCGCACCATCGGCGCCAGCCCGTGGCAGATAGCTAAAAATGTTTATCTCCCAGCCATCGCTGGCCAAGTCTTCACCGGCATCCGAATCGGCCTCGGCGCCGCCGTCACCGGCGCGCTGTTGGCGGAAACCAAAATCGCCAAAGCCGGCTTGGGCTTCATGATCGTCGAGTACTACGGCCAGTTCCGCATCGCCGACATGTACGCGCTGCTGCTGTTCATCTTCATCCTCGCATCGCTCGCCAATTGGGCGATGAAATCACTTTTCGGCTGGCTCTCGCCAATCTCCCGCCGCGGCGGCGACGCCGGAATGTACTTTTAGCCTTGCGCTCGCAACACCCCAAGTGAAAATCATCGTCACCGCCAAACGCACCAAGCCGTAGGGGCAAGGCATGCCTTGCCCTTCCGAACCCTTCGTGGTGTAAGATTCATTGCGCAGAAAAGTGAAACGCGACTGTCATGCGAAAATTACTCATCTGGCTGCGGAAAGTTTTAGGCACCACCCAACTGGCCCGGCTGTTCTACCGCCACTTGCCGTCGGCCAAACGCTGCAAAGAATGCATGGTGCCGTTCCTCGGTCTGTTCGCGCTGCCGTTTCGCTTGCTGCAGATCCGCCCGTCGCGCAAAAATCCTCATCTGTGCACGCTTTGATACGAGCTCGCTCCTCCGGGCGGGGAGACTAAAAACATCTCGGTGCTGTTCGTCGACGTGCGCGGCTTCACTTCACTCGTGGAACAAATGAATCCCGCCGATGTCGCTATTCGGTTGAACCGCTTTTATGACATCGCCACCCAGGCGATCTTTCGCCACGACGGCACGCTCGACAAATTGGTCGGCGATGAAGTGATGGCCTTTTTCGGCGCGCCGTTGAACTGGCAGGATCATCCCCAGCGCGCCGTACAAACCGCATTGGATATCATGCGCGAAGTCGCGGCGATGGCCGAGAAAGACCGGCTCCAAATCGGTATCGGTATCAACAGCGGCGAAGCTTTCGTCGGCAACGTCGGCGCCGAGGGCTTCACCGACTACACCGTGCTCGGCGACACCGTCAACGTCGCGGCGCGCTTGCAAGGCGCCGCCGCGCCCGGAGAGATTTTGCTATCCGAGGAAACTTACCGTCCCAGCGCCGATAAATTTCCCGCTGCGCGTCGGCGTGAACTCGATCTCAAAGGCAAAAGCGATAGGGTGATCGCCTGGGAAATCGTCGGTCGATCCAATGATTGACAGCCACGCATCGCCTCAACTAGAGTTGAGCGATCAAAACGAAATCGGAGTAGACCATGGCCAACACTAAGAAAAACATGATCGTCGACGCCGATGCCCACGTCGTCGAATGCGCCCGCACTTGGGACTTCATGGACAAGTCGGAGCAGCAGTATCGACCCCAAGCGCTGGAGGCGCGCGAAGAAGCCGGCGTGCGCCAGCAGTTTTGGCTCATCGACGGCAAAGTGCGCGGCTTTCGTTTCGCGGCTTTTTCCGAGGAAGAATTGGCCAAGCGCCAGCAACAAGTAGGCCGCAAATTCTCCGAGCCCCAAGCCTCCCGCGAACTCGGCAACGTCGATCTGCGCTTGGAATATATGGACGCCACCGGCGTCGACGTGCAGGTGCTGCACAATACGATTTTCATCGAGTCCTGCGCCGACCGTCCCGCCGCCGATGTCGCGCTGTGCAAAAGCTGGAACCGCTGGCTCGCCGACATTTGGAAACAAAGTAACGATCGCTTGCGCTGGTCGTGTATGCCGCCGCTGCTGAGCATGAGCGACGCTTTGGATCAAATCCGCTGGTCCAAAGAGAATGGCGCCGTCGCCGTCTGCTTGCGTCCGGTGGAAGGCAATCGTCTGCTCGCCGATCCCTATTTTTATCCGCTCTATGACGAAGCGCAGAAACTCGATATGGCGATCGCCATTCACATCGCCAACGGCAGCCCGTGGTTAAACGATCTCTACAATCATCCGACCCGCATCGCCGCCACTTTGCACCGTTTCCGCGTACCCACCGTGGCCTCGTTCAACGACATTCTGCTGAGTGAAATCCATGAGCAGTTTCCCAAGCTGCGCTTCGGCTTCATCGAAGCCAGCGCCCAGTGGGTGCCGTGGGTAATGCACGAAGCCAAGAACCGTTTCAAAACCATGGGCCGCAAAATGCCTGACAACTTGCTCAAAGAGTACGGCATGTTCGTCACCTGCGAAAACTCCGATGACATCCCTTACATCGTGCGCGAAGCGGGGGAGGACAGTCTGGTCATCGGCACCGACTACGGTCACACCGATATCTCCAGCGATGTTGACGCGATTAAAATTTTTCGCCAGCGCGACGACCTGACGGCGGAGGTCAAGCAGAAAATTTTGAGCGACAACTCCCGCGCGCTTTACGCTTTGTGATCACGATCCGACGGTGAAATTGAAAACGATGCGCCACATCGTTTTTTGCCTGTTACTCCTGATCTGCTTCGCTGCGCCGGACAATTGCACCGCACAACCGGCAGCTAAGAAAGTCCGCCTCGGCATCCAGTCAAGCAACATCGGCTTTCTGCCCTTTCACCTCGCCTATCATAAGGGCTTTTTCCGTGAGCAGGGCATCGATCTCGAAACCATTTTCATGGCGACCCAGGCGGTCAACGCGGCGTTCGTGCGCGGCGACATCGATTACAGCGCCGCTATTAACGGCGTGATTCAGGGCGTCCTGCGCGGCAACCCGGCGAAGATTCTCGCCTGCGCCATCGATCGGCCGTTGATCTCGCTGATCGCCCGCAAAGACATCCGCGGCCCGCAAGATCTCAAGGGTAAAAAAATCGGCGGCAGCACACCCGGCGGCACCGCGAGCTTGATGGCCGACACGGCGCTCAAGCATCTCGGCTTTCAAGCCGGACGCGACGTGACCGTCGTGCCGCTGCGCGACAACCGCCTCGCCGCGCTGGAATCCGGCGTCGTCGACGCCGCCTTGCTCGGCGTGCCGGACAATATTATCGCCGTCGACCGCGGTTATAACGAGCTGTTGTTCGTCGGCGACATCGTTAATTTTCCCCAGAACGCCATCGGCGCTTCGGCCAAGAAGATTCAAGAAAACCCCGACGAAGTTTACGCCATGGTGCGGGGCGCCCTGCGCGCGCTGATTTTCGTGTTGGAACCGCGTAACCGCGACGAAGTGATCAACATTATCGTCAAGCAATGGAAGCTCGCCGACAAACGCGTCGCCACGGAAATGCTGCGCCAATTCAATCGCGGCATGGCCCGCGACCTGATGGCCAAACCCGAAGGCATGCAGCTGATGATCGACTTAGTCAGAGAAGATTCCAAAGTCAGCCAACCGTTTACGATTCCCCAAGTCGTCGATTACAGTTTTCTCGAAAAAGCCCGCCGCGATCTGGGCGCGAGCCGGTGACGCGGTCAAAGAGAAATCCCAATTCACCGCGAAGTCACGAAGGGCACGGCAAAAAGGGCAAGGCACGCCTTGCCCCTACAAGTCCTAAATCCTTTTTGCGTTCTTTGCGTTCTTTGCGGTTAATACTCCGATGCCCGTTCTTCTCCTCTGTGATCTCTGTGGCCTCTGTGGGGAAATCTCGTCGCAGCTTTGCCGCTCCTAGCGGATTATGTTACAGCCATAACCACTGACAGGAGCGAGCCGTGCACTTTTATATCAATATTCTCACGACCTATTTCCCCGACATAGATCCGCCCTACGATGTTTACTACCAACAGATTCTCGAACAGATCGAACTCGCCGAAGAGCTCGGCTGGGAATGTTTCATGTTCAACGAACATCACTTTCTCGGCTACGGCGGCCTGGTGGCTAATCCCGCGGTGCTTTTGGCGACCGCGGCGGCGCGCACGAAAACAATTCGTTTAGGCCCATGCATCGCGATCCTGCCGCTGCGCCATCCGCTCAATACCGCCGAAGACTACGCCATGGTCGATGCGATTTCCGGCGGCCGCTTGGATTTCGGCGTCGGCTCGGGGAATACTGAAATGGATTACCGTGTCTTTGGCGTCAGCCGCGACAACGACCGCGAGCGCGCGGCGGAAGCGCTGGAAGTGATTTTAAAAGTTTGGTCCAACCAACGCGCCAGTCATCAAGGCAAGTTTTGGCAATTCGAAGAACTGTCGCTCTTTCCGCGTCCCGTGCAACAACCCCACCCACCGATCTGGGTCGCCGGCACTTCGGCGGCGGGTTTAGGTTGGGCCGGTCATCAGGGTTATCACATCATGACCGTCGGCCATCCCCATCCGCCGGAAAGAGTCGCTCCGGGAGTCGCAGCGTGGAAACAAGGACTGATCGAAGCCGGCATCGATCCCAAAGAACGCCATTGCCAGTTTCACGTGCGCACCCATGTCAACGAAAGCGCGGCGCGCGCCAGGGAGATCGGCATGGCAGCGGTCGCCCGCTATGACGAAATCTCGCGCATCGGCCGCCGTTCATTGACCGCCGCGCCGGCGCAATACGATTGGGAAATGATGCTGGCGACTGGAAGAAATAACTACGGCACACCGGAGCAAGTCATTGAGGGCGTACATAACGCCGCCAAGCACTACTATTTCGATACGCTGACAACGACTTTCAATTACGGCGGCATCCCGCATAGCGAGATTTTAAAATCCATGTGCCTGTTCGCAAAAGAAGTGATGCCGGCGCTGCGTTAAAGGCGAGCGCAACGCGAGAATTATTTTTCCAGGTTCGCAGCTTCGCTAGGCGCGACGACTTCGAGTTTCACCTGGGCCATGCCGGAACCAAAAAAGCCTAGCTCCCGCGCCGCTTTCGGCGTGACATCGATGACGCGGCTTTTTTGCACTGGACCGCGGTCGTTGACGCGCACGATCACGCTGCGTTGGTTGCGTAGATTGATCACCCGCACCAAGGTGCCGAAGGGCAGCGTGCGGTGCGCCGCGGTGAGCGCATTTTGATTGAAAGTTTCGCCGTTGGCCGTGCGCCGGCCGTGAAAGGCCGAATGATAGTAGCTCGCCAAACCAGCGGCCGCCGGCTTCACGGGCGCAAGCGGCACACTCGGCTCGTCGACCGGCGGTAGCGTCGGTTCCTCGTCGCTCACTTCTTGCGCATGAACGACTTGAGAAACTACCAGTGTCACAGTCAGCAGTAAGAAAATGACCCTTTGGATGAACCCCATTGGGCCATTCTAGTCCATCGCTAAAGCGCTCGGCTAGAGCTACAGCGTAAAAAATCGCTCAACGAACGGATTTTCGCGAGCATGCTTGACGCGGCGAATACATGGGCTATGCTGCGCGGCAATACGCTAAGAATCGCCTAAAGAAATTAACCCGATAGGAGTAACCATGAACGTTCGCATCTATTCGCCGCGCAGGCGCGCAGTCCTTACCACCGCCGCGCTGATTCTAGCTCTAGTCAGCGTCATTATTTCAACCGCCAGCGCCCGCGCCGCCAGCGCGCTGGCCAAGAGCGAATCGCTCGCCGAGATTTATGAAAGAGCCAAGAAGGAAGGCCAGCTGACGATCTACGCGGCGCTGTCGGCCAATTCCATCGACGTCATTTTCGCCGCCTTCAGAAAAAGATTTCCCGGCGTCACCATCGACCACATCGATCTCACCGGCGACAAACTGATCGCGCGCATCGTCACCGAAGCGCGCGGCGGCCGCGTGCTCGCCGACGTGTTCGGCTCGGCGTTGCCTTACACCATGCAGATCACGGAGCAGAAAATGCTCGAGCCTTTGGCGATCCCCGAGATGGCCGCCTATCCGGCGTCGTTGAAGAGCGATTTCTGGTTCGCCACCGACACGCAATTTTTTATCACCGGCTGGAATACCAATTTAGTCAAGAAAGGCGACGAGCCGAAGAATTTCGAAGACCTCGCCAATCCCAAGTGGAAAGATAAACTGATGGGCGAGTCGCGCGACTTCCAGCTGCTCGTCGGCCTCGCCAAGGGCAAATATAAAAATGACGACAAGGCGCTCGACTTGATCAAGCGCATCGCTTTGAACCAACCGGAGTTCCATCGCGGCCATTCGCAGTTGGCGGAATTTTTAGTCGCCGGCCAGAGCGCGGTGTGCTTCACCTGCTACGCGCACCACTTTCCGCCGCGGGTGAAAAAAGGCGCGCCCGTGCAAGCGTTGCTGAGCGAAGGCGTCGGTGAGATCGGCGGCAGCGTCGGCATCTTGAAAGGCGCGCCCCATCCTGCGGCGGCGCTGCTTTGGGCCCGCTGGGTGGCCAGCGAAGAAGGTCAGCGCGTCTATGCGCAAGCCGGCGAGACGCCCGCCCATCCCAAGGTCGAACCGGTCGAAAAAATACGCCCGGCGAGCGCCTACATGCTTTCCCAAGACGACGTCAAAGAATTTCCCAGGTACGAAAAACTTTGGAAAGAAGTATTTCAAATCCGCTAGTCCACTCTGCGGCAGCGCCGGTTGCTACATCGGCAATGCGGCGCTGCCCATGAAATTTTTCCTTCGGTATCTTTTTCCACTCCGCCACCAGCGTGAGCGCGTCGGGTAAATTACGGCTCGACGCGTTAGTGATAGTATTGGCGGCTCTCTGACAGCCGCAGGAAATAAACGAAACCCGATTTGCGTTGACGGCGATGCACCGATCACTTAGAATTTATTCAAGACCGCGGTTAATATAGGAGTATTGGTATGATGAAGTTACTTACGCCCCCTCTATCGGCTCGGCACAAAGGCATTGTCGGCCTGTTCGCGTTGGTGTGCGCCAATTTCTTGGCATACTGCGAACTGGTTTTGAGCGACGGGCTCAACTTTTCCTATCTCTATTTGCTACCGGTTTTTCTCGCCAGCTGGTTCGCTTCCCGTGCCATGGGCATCACCGTGGGAATTTGGGCCTCGGCGGTTTGGTTCGCCGGCGAAATGATCCTCGCGCGAAACTACGCCAACGCTTCGACTCCCATGTGGAATTTGCTGACCCGAGCCGGCGCCTTCGTCGCCTCAGCCGCGATCCTGGCGCAACTCCGCGCCAAATTCGAAGAAATGTCGAAACTGGCGGCGCGCGATTTTCTTACCGGACTACCCAACGGCAACGCATTTTACGAATTGGCGGCCAGCGAAATGAACCAGGCATCGAGCACTGAACCGCTGACCTTGGCCACGATCTTGGTCACTGGCGTGCAGATGGTCAACTATCGCTTCGGCTATTCGGCCGGCGATCGAGTGCTGTGCACCATCGCCAAGACGATCCAACAGCAAGCGCCACGGCCCGATCTAGTCGGCCGCATGGGCGGCACTTCGTTCTCAGTACTGTTACCCAACACGACCTCGGAAAATGCCCATGCGATTCTCCAGAAGATACACGAAGCGCTCGACGTCCAACGCCATCAATTTGCCGGTCCCGTAACTTTCTGCTTCAGCGCCATCGCGTGTGCCGAGTCAACCAAGACGCTCGCCGAGCTGCTCTACCAAGCCGACAACCAGATGGAGAGCATAAAAGTCGCCGGCAAGGACCACATTCAAATATCCCCGGTTGAAGATATGCCGGCGTTGAACTAAACGGAGCGAAGTGAAGAATGCGCCCGACAAATTTCGAACTTTTATTGCGAATTGTCCGGCAAATGTTCCCGTCTTCAATTGACGGGGATAAAGTAATCTTTGCGGTTCGGCGTCGGCGTCGAATATTTCCAAAATTTCATTTATAGAGCGCGTTGATAAAACCGCTCTTGTCCAACTCCTGCAAAATGCTGTCATCGTAAAAGCGCTTGGGGTCTTGGCCCTTGGCTCGAGGATTCACTTGTCCTAGTTCATCGAGCACGGCGCGAAACGCCTCCGGGGTTGGATACGGCACCCGCTTCAAATATTTGGTCGAAGCAACTTCGTAGGTTTCCGAGAGCATTTCTTTATCGGTGCTGCGAAAGTATTTGCCCATCACTTCCAGCGCAAAAGGCTTGTCCCGTTTGACCCGCGCGATCGCTTCGACCACCGCCTTGACGTAATTCACCGCCACCTCTTTGCGCTGGGTCACGAAACTGCGGCGCGCGGTGATTCCTGACGCCGCATAGGGCATGCCCAACGACGCAATGTCGAGCATCTCGCGAAACCCTTCGCGCCGCGCTTGCACCAGCGTCGGATAGGAAAGTATCGCCGCTTGAATCCTTCCGCTGCGTAGCGCGCCCACCGCCGATGCCACCGCGCCGACTTGGATCAAACTCACGTCCTTGACCGGTTCCATGCCATAGTGCTGGATGACGATCCGCGCCGCGGTATCGATCGACGTGCCGAAGCGGCTGATGCCGATCGCCTTGCCGCGCAAGTCTTCCGGTTTTTGAATCGTCGAATTGACCACCAAGCTGGTGAGCAAACGATCGTGAGTGATGCCCAATGAGATCACGTCCGAGCCTCCGATGTTGGCGCTCGCCGTCGTGCTGCCGGCGATGGCGATGAATTCGATTTCGCCGGCGATGGTCGCCGCCATGCCTTCGTTACCGCTGGGAAACGCCACTTGATCGATGTCGAGGCCGTATTTTTTGAAATAGCCGCCTTCCTTCGCCACCCAAAACGGCGTCATGTTGCCGGAAAGCGACGCATAGCCCGATCGCAGCCGCCGTTCTTGGGCGGACAATGAAGTCGCAAGCAAAAGAAAAAGTAGCGCGATAACGCTAGTCGACTTGCGGATTGATCGACGGCAAGAAAACCATTTCATAACGTCCTCCAAGCGAAAAACTGGGTAGTCGCAATTAGCTTACCGAGTTTTACGCTAAAGCAGGCCGGAGAGACAACTGCCGCAGCCTGAATGACAGCTAGGAATTGCCGCGCAATTGTTTAGTGAGCCAATCGACGATGGCGGCGACGCCGGTACCGTCCTTGAGATTGGAAAATAAGAAGGGTCGCGCGCCGCGCATTTTTTTGGCGTCGCGCTCCATCACGGTGAGATCGGCGCCGACGTAGGGGGCGAGATCGATTTTGTTGATCACCAATAAATCCGACTTGGTAATTCCCGGACCGCCTTTGCGTGGGATCTTGTCGCCGGCGCCGACATCGATGACGTAGATCATCAGATCGGCTAGCTCCGGACTGAAGCTCGCGGCGAGATTGTCGCCGCCCGATTCGATAAATATCAACTCAAGGCCGGCGAAGCGGCGATTGAGCCGCGCCACCGCTTCGAGATTGATCGAAGCATCCTCACGGATCGCCGTGTGCGGACAGCCGCCGGTCTCGACACCGATGATGCGTTCCGGCGCCAACGCTTGATTGCGCACCAGAAACTGCGCGTCTTCCTCAGTGTAAATATCGTTGGTCACCACGGCGAGATTATATTTCTCGCGTAGCGCGCGGCAAAACGTTAGCGTGAGAGCAGTTTTGCCGGAGCCAACCGGCCCACCGATTCCCACACATAAAGGCTGCGCGTCACTCATGTACCACCGACAGCTAGGAACGAAATAAGCGAGAATATTGAGTTTCATGCTGGCTCGACAACAGCGCCAGCCCCGGTACGAAGCTACCGAGATCGTCGTCATCTAACAAAGCAATGCGATCGGCAATCGCGTCGAGCCGAGCGCCGACCGCGAGCAGCATCCGTTGGCCGTCGGTCTGGCCGAGCGGCACAGCTTTCACCGCGGCCATTACTTGGTTTTCCAACCACGACCAGAGATAGGCCACCAACGCCGATTGCGATGAAATCTGCCACTGCGCCACCGCGCAACCAAACGCGGTCGGATAGGCAATTTCTTCCAAGCGTGCCAGCTGCGCCCGCGTGTCGTCACTCATGCCAGTTAATTCAGTCAGCAATTTTCTCAAGGAAAAACCCATCTGCAAAGTCTCCGCCCTGAGCTCGGAAGTTTCCCGGCTGGCGAGAAACAGCGCGTTCCATTTCTCCACCGCTGAGTAATTCGGTACTTCCCACGCGGCGATCGAGCGCAACAGCACCGGGGCTTCCATGGGCGCGATGGAATATTCGAGCATGTCACCAATCCACCTTGCCGCGGTCGATGCATCGCGAATTATTTTTATCTCAACCGCCGCTTCCAAACCCTGCGAATAGCTATAAGCCCCCACCGGCAACGCCGGGCTGGCGAGCTGCAACAAGCGCACGAGACTAATGTCTTTATCAACTTTCATCCGTCGGAACGCTCCGACGTGCCGAATTCATGAATCCGTCCTGAGTGATTTTCGCTCGGTTCATCATGAAAATGAGCACTGCCATAAGCACCCGACTCGGGCTCGAAGGGCGCATCGATGTTCGTCAGCGTGGCGCCGAGACCACGCAGCATATTTTCTAACACATGATTTTCGCCGAGACGGAGGAATCCGTCGCCCACCTGCACCGGCACGTGACGATTGCCAAGGTGATAGGCCACCCGCGTGAGGTCGCAAACCGTTTTACATTCGACATGAACAACACGCTCAACCATCGCAATAACTTCAATGACGCGGCCGTCCGCAGCCAACAGTCTATCGCCGCCGCGCAAGTTCGCGCCGCGCCCGAGCTTCACTGCCACTTCTTCGCCGGACACCAGCGCGGCAAAGAGCCAGCGCTTCTGGCGCAAATCGAAAGGCAAGCGCAGTTGACCCTGCACTTCGCCTTGCGCACCTGAAGGTAATTTCGCGGTGATCTCAATCATCAGAATAAAAAGTAGCGCTGCGCCAATGGCAACACTTGGGCCGGCGCGCAGATCAGCAGCTCACCATCGGCGCGCACTTGATAGGTCTCGGGATCGACGTCGATCTTGGGCTGATAGTTGTTGTGCACCATGTCTTTCTTTCTCAGCTTGCGGGTATTTTTCACCGCCTCCAACGGCCGCGACAGCTTTAATTTTTGCAGCGCGCCATTTCTCAAGCTCGCTTTTGAGACGAAGGTCACCGAAGTATTTAACGCCTTGCCGAAGGCGCCGAACATCGGCCGGTAATGCACCGGTTGCGGCGTCGGGATCGAGGCGTTGGCATCGCCCATGGCCGCCGCTGCAATCATACCGCCTTTGATGATCAGCTCGGGCTTGGCGCCGAAGAACGCCGGCTTCCACAAAACCAGATCGGCGAGCTTGCCCTCTTCCACCGAGCCGACGAGATGCGCGATGCCATGGGTCAGGGCCGGATTGATCGTGTACTTGGCGATGTAACGCTTGACCCGATTGTTGTCATGCTGCACCGGATCGCCGCGCAGCGCGCCGCGCTGGTTTTTCATTTTGTGCGCCGTCTGCCAGGTGCGAATGATCACTTCGCCGACGCGCCCCATCGCTTGCGAATCGGAGGACATCATCGAGAAGGCGCCGAGGTCGTGCAGAATATCTTCCGCCGCGATGGTTTCTTTGCGAATGCGCGACTCGGCGAACGCCACGTCCTCGGCGATGCTCGGATCGAGATGATGGCAGACCATGAGCATGTCGAGATGTTCGGCGATGGTGTTGACCGTGTAGGGCCGGGTCGGATTGGTTGACGACGGCAAGACATTAGGCTCGCCACAGACTTTTATGATATCCGGCGCGTGGCCGCCGCCCGCGCCTTCAGTATGAAAGGTATGAATCGTCCGGCCTTTAAACGCCTGCACCGTCGCTTCGACGAAACCGGATTCGTTCAACGTGTCGGTGTGAATCGCCACCTGCACATCCATCTTGTCGGCGACCGACAAACAATTGTCGATGGCCGCCGGCGTCGTGCCCCAATCCTCGTGCAGTTTTAATCCGATGGCGCCGGCGTTGACCTGCTCGACCAGCGGCGCAGGCAAACTCGCGTTGCCTTTACCGAAAAAACCGAGATTCATCGGAAACGCTTCCGCCGCCGCGAGCATGGAGTGAATATGCCATGGCCCCGGCGTACACGTCGTCGCGAAAGTCCCGGTCGCCGGACCGGTGCCGCCGCCAAGCATGGTCGTCACGCCCGACATCAACGCTTCGTCGATCTGCTGCGGGCAGATGAAATGAATATGCGAATCGATGCCGCCGGCGGTGACAATCTTGCCTTCGCCGGCGATCGCTTCGGTGGCCGCGCCGATGGGAATCGTCACGCCCGGCTGAATATCTGGGTTGCCGGCCTTGCCGATCTTCCAGATGCGGCCGTTCTTGATGCCGATGTCGGCTTTGACAATTCCCCAGTGATCGATGATCAAGGCGTTGGTGATCACCGTATCCGCGACTTTGGCCGCGCCGAGTTGGCTTTGCCCCATGCCGTCGCGAATCACTTTGCCGCCGCCGAACTTCACCTCTTCGCCGTAGACGGTGAAATCTTTTTCTACTTCGACCCACAAATCGGTATCGGCGAGCCGTACGCGATCGCCCACCGTCGGCCCGAACATCTCCGCGTAGGCATGGCGGGCTATTTTCATTTCAGCGCTCCCATCACTTTGCCGTTGAAGCCGTAAATTTTTCGTCCGCCGGCCATCGCCACCAACTCCACCGTCCGTGTCTGCCCCGGCTCAAAGCGTAACGCCGTGCCGGCGGCGATGTTCAAACGAAAACCCAGAGTTTTCTTTCTCTCGAACTTGAGCGCTTCGTTGGTTTCAAAAAAATGATAGTGCGAACCGACTTGAATCGGCCGATCGCCGCTGTTGGTGACTTCGAGCATCAAAGTCTGGCGCCCTTTGTTGAGCTCGATGTCGCCGTCGACAATTTTCATTTCACCAGGAATCATCTCACTCTCCTCTACACTCGAATCCTCTAATACCCTCTCCCTCTGGGAGAGGGCAAGGGTGAGGGCTCTGCACGAATGGGCCCTCACCTCGATCCTGTCCCAGAGGGAGAGGAGGTAAGAATGACTAAACAATCGGCTGATGCACCGTCACCAACTTCGTGCCATCGGGAAAAGTCGCTTCGACTTGAATCTCCGGAATCATCTCCGCGACGCCTTCCATCACGTCGTCGCGGCTTAATAACGTCGCGCCCCAGCCCATTAAATCAGAAACGCTGCGGCCATCGCGCGCCCCTTCCATGATCGCCGCGCTGATAAACGCCACCGCTTCGGGATAGTTGAGCTTCACGCCGCGGGCTTTGCGCCGCTCGGCGAGGAGCGCGGCGGTAAATATTAGCAGTTTATCTTTTTCTCTCGGGGTTAGTTCCATGGGGATCTCCGATTAAGTCCGCCAAATGCGCGGATCGATGGCTTCGCGGCCGACAACTACGAGACGCAAAATATGCCACAACTGAATGAAATAATTTTTCGCCGCCTCGCTCGATGCTCCCAAATATCGCCCAACTATTAAACCCGGCAACAACGTCGCCGCGCCTGCGCCATTTATCGGCCGTAATGCGCGACAAGCGTTTAGCGCGGTAGAATCCAATTTAGCTGAGGCGACAAGCAAAGTACCAACAACCGTGCGATCCGCCATGACCACCGCCGAACGCAACGCCGCACCGCCGCCTTCAAGCCGGCCATTTTCAAACCATAGCGGCCGGCCGTCCCGTTCGATCAACGTGCGTGCGCGCAAATTGCCGCGAGAAAATTTTTCTCCCGACCCGCTGCGTCCCAAACAGCAGATTTCCCAACCGATAAAACTGCTGTCGCCGGCTAGCCTCACCGCCGTGCGCATCTCGGCATGAGCCTGGTTAAAAATAATATTTTCCTGCGGCAACCATTCGAGGCAGGCGCCAGGGCTGATGTCGAATTGCAGGGATTGGCGCGCCAGCTCGCCAGCCGAACGGTACCATTTACCGGCACCCGGGGTGGTTAACAACGCATGAGCTGTTACGTCCAGCCGCGCGCTCAAGCGCAGATCATCGCCGCCGGCAATGCCACCCGGCGGATGAACAACGATCGAATGACAAACCCCATCGCCTTCCGGATAGAGCGATTTTTGGACTACCAGTGGACCGTCGTGACGGCGCGCCGCCAATACCGTGCGCGCACCACGCCGCTGGTAGTCGAGGGCCAATTCGGCGCGCCAACCGATTTCGTTTTCGTAAACTGCCAACATGGACGGATCATACCGCAAGTCGGCCGCGCACGTCATCCTTATCCATGTCGACGCCCAAGCCGCGCTGCACGATCACGCCGCGCTGCATGACGAAATATTGATCGGCCAGCGAGCGCGCGAAGTCATAATACTGTTCGACCAGTAGGATCGCCATATCGCCGCGCTTTGCCAAGCTTTGAATCACCCGCTCGATATCCTTGATGATCGAAGGCTGAATCCCTTCGGTGGGCTCGTCGAGAATCAGTAATTTTGGTTTGGTCAGCAGCGCCCGGCCGATGGCCAGTTGCTGCTGCTGGCCGCCGGAAAGATCGCCGCCGCGCCGCTGCCGCATGGTATGCAGCACCGGAAACATTTCGTAAATCTCCGGCGCGATTTTCTGAATTTTCTGTCCGGCCAGCCCGGTGAGCAAGTTTTCCTCCACCGTTAGGCGCGGAAAAATGTCTCGCCCCTGGGGCACGTAGGCCATGCCGCGCCGGGCTCGTACATAAGGCGCCGCCCACGTCACATCTTGGCCGGCGAACTCAATCTTGCCGGAACGAACCCCTTCCAAACCCATCAACGTTTTCAACAGCGTGCTTTTGCCCACGCCATTGCGCCCAAGCACCGCCGTGCAACTTCCCGCGGCGATTTCAAAAGAGATGTCGTTCAGCGTGTGGCTGCCGCCATAGTAATGATTTAAATTTTCCACCCGCAGCATGGTCAGCGTCCCAGATAAACTTCGATCACCCGCTCGTCGTTCTGCACCGTTTCCATGGAACCCTCGGCGAGCACGCTGCCTTCGTGCAGTACGGTCACCTTGCGCTTGAGCGAGGCGACAAAGTCCATGTCATGCTCGACGACGATCAGCGAATGCTCCCCTTCCAGCGATAAAAATAATTCCGCCGTGCGCTCGGTTTCTTCATCGCTCATGCCGGCGGCGGGTTCGTCGAGCAAGAGAATTTTCGGCGCCTGCATCAGCAGCATGCCGATTTCCAGCCACTGCTTTTGACCGTGCGACAAAAGCCCGGCGGGTTCGTCCATCCGGTCCGAAAGATTAATTCGTTTGAGCATTTCATGAATGCGGTCTTGCTGCTCCGAGCTACGCCGGTGCCACAGCGTGCTCCACACGCCCTTCGGCCCGTCCATGGCGAGATCGAGATTTTCAAATACGCTGTGATTCTCGAACACCGATGGTTTTTGAAATTTTCTGCCGATGCCGAGGCGAGCGATTTCATATTCGGTGCGCTGGGTGAGATCGATGGTCTGGCCGAGAAAAATGCTGCCGCTGTCGATGGCGGTTTTGCCGGTGATGACATCCATCATGGTGGTTTTGCCGGCGCCGTTGGGACCGATGACGCAACGTAGCTCGCCGGCGTCGATGGCGAGGGACAGCTCGTTGAGGGCGC
The DNA here is from genome assembly GCA_009692615.1 of Deltaproteobacteria bacterium. Classification (NCBI taxonomy): domain Bacteria; kingdom Pseudomonadati; phylum Myxococcota; class Myxococcia; species Deltaproteobacteria bacterium. The sequence continues at coordinate 38,843 of SHYW01000007.1, forward strand.
GGAAGCCGTCGAAGCTCACCGTCACGCTGTCGAGGTAGAGGACCACGCCATGGGAAACATCGATCCGATCGGCAGCGACCAGATGACTCATGCCGCTGGCCACCGCGCCGCCGTCAAGCGCGGAATTGACAACTTCCGTGCTCATCGCGCCGAACTCCTGCGCCAGCCCATCACGCCTTGCGGGAGAAACAGCGTCACGACAACAAACAGCGCGCCGAGAAAATAAAGCCAGAGTTCCGGCCAAGCGACGGTAAAATAACTCTTGGCGCCGTTGACGACGGCGGCGCCGACCAACGCGCCGACCAGCGTGCCGCGCCCGCCCACTGCCACCCAGATAGCGATTTCGATGGAATTCGCCGGCGACATTTCGCTCGGATTGATGATGCCCACTTGGAGCACGTAGAGCGCGCCGGCGATGCCGCACAACACCGCCGATAAAGTCCAGACGAACAACTTGTAATCCCGCGTGTTGTAGCCGGAAAACATCGTGCGTGATTCGGCGTCGCGAATCGCCGTCAGCACCCGGCCGAATTTCGACGTGACGATGTAGCGGCACAGCAGCAAGCTTATTATTAGCAAAATCCCGGTGATCATGAATACGCTCACCCGCGTGACTGGACGGGCCAGGGAGAAACCGAGAATCCGTTTGAAATCGGTAAAGCCGTTGTTGCCGCCGAAGCCGGTGTCGTTGCGAAAGAACAGCAACATGAACGCGAAGGTCAGCGCTTGAGTGATAATCGAAAAGTAAACGCCTTTAATGCGCGAGCGAAACGCGAACCAACCGAAGATAAACGCCATCAACGCCGGCACCAGAATAATTTTTACTAGCGCCAGCCAAAAATATTCACTGCCGGCCCAATACCAGGGGAATTCCTTCCAGTCGAGGAACACCATATAATCAGGTAAAAAACTGCGGTACTGCCCTTCGTTGCCGATCTCGCGCATCAGATACATGCCCATGGAATAACCGCCCAGGGCGAAGAACAATCCATGGCCAAGAGACAAAATTCCCGCGAAACCCCAGATCATATCGAGCGCCAACGCCACCATCGCGTAGCACATGATCTTGCCGATCAGGAGCACGTAATAATCGGAAACATGCTGCGCGCTGGTCGGCGGCACAACCAAGCGCAGTAATGGAATTGCCATTAGAATAATCGTCCCAAACGCCGCCAGCCAAAGCCAAGCGCGCCGGTCGTAAAGTCTTGCCACAGCGGAAACGAAGCCGATCATATTAATTTTCCGCCACGCGCCCTTTGAGCGCGAACATTCCCTGGGGCCGCTTTTGAATGAACAGAATGATCAGGATCAAAACGAATATCTTGCCGAGCACCGCGCCGGCGAAGGGTTCGAGAAATTTGTTGATCTCGCCCAAGCCCACCGCGGCGATGATCGTGCCGGCCAACTGGCCGACGCCGCCCAACACCACGACCATAAAAGAATCGACGATATAACTCTGGCCCAGGTCGGGGCCGACGTTGCCGATCTGCGACAGCGCCACGCCGCCGAGACCGGCGATGCCGGAGCCGAGACCGAAAGTCAGCCAGTCCACCCGCGGCGTCGGGATGCCCATGCAGTCGGCCATGGCGCGGTTCTGGGTCACGGCGCGCACATAGAGACCTAAGCGCGTGCGCGCCAGAAACAGCCACATAATAAAGACCACGATAGCCGCGAACAAAATAATCGCGATACGGTTATAAGGCAGCACAATATCGGCGCCAAGGTTGAAGCCGCCGGACATCCACGACGGATTGGCGACTTCGACGTTTTGCGCGCCAAACAGAGTGCGAACCAATTGAATCAGCATCAGGCTAATTCCCCAAGTAGTGAGCAACGTCTCCAACGGTCGGCCGTAGAGAAAACGAATGACGCTGCGTTCGAGCGCGACGCCGACCAATGCCGCGACGATGAAAGCCGCTGGGATCGCCGCGATCAGATACCAATCCAACGACTGCGGCAAATAAGCGCGGAAAAAAGTCTGCATCAGATAGGTGGTATAGGCGCCGAGCATCAGCATCTCACCATGGGCCATGTTGATGATGCCCATCAAGCCAAATGTAATCGCCAGGCCGAGCGCCGCCAAGAGCAGCACACTGCCAAGGCTCAAGCCGCTGAACAAAGCGCCGAGTAGCTGCGGCAGGATAAAACTTTGATCGAGCGCTTGGATCGCCTTTTGCGCTTCGGCTCTGACGCCGTTGTCGGTTTCGGCGAAGCTGCCGTAAGGATTTTTTTGCAACAGCGCGATGAGAATCTGTTTCGCTTGGGAATTCTTGCTCTCGCCCAAAAGCTTGGCCGCTTCGCGGCGCGCCACCACGTCGCTACTTTTGATCTCAATCAGCGCGCGCGCCAGCGCCAAAAGCGTTTTCACTTCGCCGTCGCTTTCCTTCGCTAGCGCCGCTTTGATCAGCGGCAACATCGCCGGCTCGGGATCGGCCGCGACGATCTTCGCCGCCGCCAGCCGTTCGTCACGCGCGGGCGAGATCAGTTTGAGCGCGGCGAGGGCGGCGTCGAGCACGCCGCGCACCCGATTGTTGACCACGATCTCTTCAAGTTTTTCCGTCGGCGCGGCGATCGACTCGCCGGTAAGCGCATCCGTGACCGAACTGCCGGCGACAATCACCAGCCGGCCGTTGAATAAGCGCAAGGCATCGTCCTGCATCGCCTTGAGCAATGGCACCGCGCTGGCCGCGCCGGAAGCGGCGAGTTTGGCGATCGCGTCGAGCTTTACGTCACTATCTTCAGCGGCGAGTTGCTGGATCAAAGCGGTGTCGAGGGCAATAACCTCGGGTGCGCTAAAAGCGAGCCAAAGAAAAACTAGCGCCCAGAGGCGCCAGCGAATCGATGTGATCATGATGTCGAATTGGGGTTAGAAAACAGGCCGGTGGCCAGCGCGCCGCCGGCCTGTCGCCGAGTTACTTTTTCGTCGCAACCATTTCCGGCTCGTCTTTCTTCTTGTCGTTGCCGGCGATATAGGGACTCCAGGGTTTCGCCTTCACCGGACCGGAAGTTTTCCAGACGATATTGAACTGGCCGTCCGCTTTAACTTCGCCGACGAACACCGGTTTATGCAGGTGATGATTCTTCTCGTCCATCTTGATGGTAAATCCCGAAGGCGCCTTGAAGCTCTGGCCGCCCACGGCGGCGATCACCTTGTCCACATCGGTGGTTTTCGCCTTTTCCACCGCTTGCTTCCACATGTACATGCCGACATAGGCGGCCTCCATCGGGTCGTTGGTCAAAGGTTTATCCTTGTGGCCGGCAAGATTTTTCGCCTTGGCGTAGGCGGTCCACTTCTTGGTAAACTCTTCGTTGGTCGGATTTTTTAGCGACATGAAATAATTCCACGCCGCCAGATGGCCGACCAACGGCTTGGTATCGACGCCGCGTAACTCCTCTTCTCCCACGGAGAATGCCACCACGGGAACATCCTTCGCCTTCAAACCTTGATTGCCCAGTTCCTTATAGAAGGGCACGTTGGAATCGCCATTGATGGTGGAAATCACCGCCGTCCGTTTGCCTTCGGCAGCGAACTTTTTGATCTTGCCGATGATCGTCTGATAGTCGGTATGACCGAACGGCGTGTACTCTTCTAGGATGTCGGCCTCTGGAATGTTCTTGGACTTCAGGAAGGCGCGCAGAATTTTATTAGTCGTGCGCGGATAAACGTAGTCGGTGCCAAGCAACACGAAGCGCTTGGCGGCGCCACCGTCCTTCGACATGAGATATTCCACCGCCGGAATCGCCTGCTGGTTTGGCGCCGCTCCGGTGTAGAAAACATTTTTCGAAAGCTCTTCGCCTTCATATTGCACCGGATAGAAAAGCAAGCCGTTGAGTTCCTCGAAAACCGGCAACACGCTTTTGCGCGATACCGAAGTCCAACAGCCGAAGACGACGGCTACTTTATCTTGAGTGAGAAGTTGGCGCGCCTTTTCGGCGAACAGCGGCCAGTTCGAAGCCGGGTCGACGACTACGGCTTCCAGTTTCTTGCCGAGCACGCCGCCCTTGGCGTTGATTTCTTCGATAGCCATCAGGGTCACGTCCTTTAAAACGGTTTCGCTGATCGCCATCGTTCCGCTCAATGAATGAAGCACGCCGATTTTAATCGTGTCTTTGCTCTGCGCCCTGACCGGCAGCGGCATCGCCAACATTGCGGCAACTCCCATGAGCGCGGCCACCCGCTTCAAGAAATTACACCGACTTAATCCAAGCACGATATCGATTCTTTTAAATATGGTAACCATGAACTTCCTCCATCTTAAAAATTAGTTAATATAGGGTTCTCTGGATCTCTCCTGTTGGCATATCACAGCTAGAATAAAAATTGTGCTTGCAACCTAAAGCGATGCGCATCCAGCGCGCTCGCTTGGCCGCGAAAACTTTCGTTGTCGAGAAAGCTGTAATCGGCCTGCAGCTTCAGGTTGTGGCCGTAAACGTAATAGTTCAGACCGCCGGTGTACGCGGTGGTTTTGCGAAACACTCCCGAGACATTGAGCTTGTCAAATTCAACACCCGAGACTCGCCCGGCCAATTCCAACTTACCGGGCATCAGGTAGTAGCCAAGCTGAGAATAGTATCCCCAGTCATTGCCGTCCGACACTCCAGGCGTGGTAAAGCTGTCGTGGCGATAGTAGCCGGCACTCTGGAAACTCAATTGATCCCAACGATAGCCGAGATCTAAAGTGACATTGGTCGTGCTGTCTTTCGCTTTTAGATTTTGAAACGATGACGCACCGTCGATTGGATTGTACGCCGCCGCTACGCCGACCGAGAGTTGCGCTTCGCTCGCCGCCTTGGGCGAACTCTCGTAGTAACCGTACGGTTTAAGAATATCGAACTCTAAACGTCCAAGCGCGCCGATGTTACTGCCGAAATTCTGCTGACCCGGAGCATCGAGCGCGCGGACACTGTTGAGCATCGCCGCATGATAGGAAACCGGGCCGAGTTTACCGGACACATGGGCGCCGATGGAACGTGGCAGATTGAACGCATAATCGGCTTCCGACAAATCGGAGAACAGGAGGTTTCCCGGATGGGTGTAAAACTGCCGGCTATACGGCAGGACAAAGCGCCCGCCTTGCAGGCCAAATTCAGGAGCGAAACTATATTTCATCCACCAATCCAGCATCGTAATGTTATTGTTGTTGCCGAAGGTGCTTCCTTGCAGCTGCGTGAAGTAAGTTAATTTCGGATCGAACATATTGCCGGACAGCGCCAACCGCGCCAACCCGACATCGAAGTTCTGGTTGTAGCCGGCGCCGTTCGGCTTGTCCAGCGTGTAACGAAACTGGCCGAAGCCGTTGACGACCAGAGAAAACGGCTTGTCCTTGCTACGAATGTAAAATCCACCGTCGTAACCGGCCTCAAGGCTAGGTGCCTTGGCCTTTTCCACGGCATCCACTTTTTCCTTGGCGGCCAGTTTCGCCTCTTGCGCTTCGAAACGTTTCTCAAGCTGCTCAACATAAGCACGCTGCTTTGCCAACTCTTGGCGCAGCAGTTTTAAGTCCTCTCCGGCGTCCGCCGCCAACGCCTTACCCGTTGTTAAACCGCTAAAACTGTAACTAACCGCCGCCGCGACCATCGCGATGGCCAGACGACTCCATTCGACCTTCATAGAAATTCTCATCTCCTTATTTTTTTCCCCAAGAATTGTTTATCCGACGCTGGATCAAGCAGAGAGACCACGTCGTATTCCGCCTCTCATTAAGGACACTAAGCAACTCCCATGCCGCGCATGAAAGACTCGGAAATTCTCTTAACTTACTCGAAACAAAGCAGGTTTCGGCATGACGCGAAGGTTTTTGTGCCTATTTAATTGGCAAGCAGTGCCTAACGTTTAGGCGGTTACCCAAATTATTATCAAGCAAAGTTTAACTGGCGGGATTTGCTGCTCAATATTCTGGGCGAGCGGCGGCTGAATTTGACTCAACGGTAAAGCCCATCGATGAAACCGTTGGCTTGCAGCTCACGGACGAAGCGATCGTCGAAAAATCTTTTCGGATCCTGTCCCTTCGCCTTGGGATTGCGTGGCTCAAGCTCTTCGAGCACCGGGCGAATCGCTTCGACGGTGGGCAACGGCGCGCGCAGCAGATATTTGCTCGCGTAAATGTCGTACGCTTCCGACAACTGCTCCATATCGGTGGTGCGCAGAAACTTGCTCATAACGCTAATCGTGAATGGCCGGTCGCGCTTCATCCGTGCGATCGCTTCGACTTGAGCCATCATGTAGCGGCGCACCAGATCCGGCTCCTTGCGAATCACTTCGCCGCGCGTGCTGATGCCGGTCGAGGCGTAGGGAAAGTTCAGCGATGGAATTTCGAGCAGCTCGCGATAGCCCAGCTTTTTTGCCCGCCCGATCGCCGGGTAGGAGAGAATACCGCCTTGCACCCGATTGCCCTGCATTGCCGGTACGATCGACTCCATGCCGCCGATTTGCAGGATCGAGACATCTTTCTCCGGAACTAAATTATAGTGGCGCAGCGCCACGCGCGCGCCGGTATCGATGGTCGTGCCGTAGCGCGTGATACCGATCGCCTTGCCGCGCAGCTGCTCGGCCCGTTCGATCTCCGGGCGCACCATCAGGCTCAGCACTAGCGTGTCAATGGTCGTGCCGATCACGATCACATCCGCGCCACCTACCGCAGCGCTCACCGTCGTGCCACCGGCGATTTGGAGAAAAGTAATCTCGCCGGCGATCAACGCATTCATCCCTTCCACGCCGCTCGGCGTCGCGATCACCTCGACTTCCAAGCCATGTTTCTTGAAAATGCCGGCCTCGCGCGCCAACCATGGCACCGCCATGGAGCCGGAAAGCGAAGTGATCGCCACGCGCAGTTTACGCAGCGGCGCATTCTCCGCGCTTTCAATTTGACTGGCGTTACAGCATAGAAAAACCACGACCAAACTTAAGGCGCACAACCGGTTGTGAATTCGTTTCATCGTCTCAGGCCAGCCTTCCACCATATATCATTACTCCAGTCCCACTACCGCCCTATGCCTAGCTCCTGCTGCGCGCGCCGGAGATAGCTCAAGTCGAGATATTTTTCCGGCGCGGGATAAGGTTTGCTTTTGAACAAGCGATCGCCCATCAAATCGATCAGCCGTTGAAACCCTTCGCGGTTCACCGAGCCGTCTTTGCTAATAATTCCCTGGGAGAGATATTCGTCGACGGTGACACGCGTCGACTTGAGCGGAATCCCGGTGCGCTTGGAAATCAAATCAGCCGCTTGTTCGTGGTTGGCGTGAGCCCACTGCATCGCTCGCACCATCGCTTTTAGATAGCGCACCGTCAACTGGCTATTCGTTTCCGCCCAGCGGCCATCGACGATCAAACTGTGAAATTGCAGGTTGGGAATATAGTCTGACAGTTTTGCGATCTCCAAGAAGCCCAGCTCGCGCGAGCGCGGCAAATCGCCGCCGAGCAGCATCGTCGCCGACGTACTGCAAGTTTTGAGGCTGGCCAGCCGCTGTCCGGTGGGACCGTTCTGGATAATCGTATAGTCACGGTTGAGCTCCAGCCCTTCAGCTTTGAGCATTTCCCGCAAAAAGATCGTGCTGCCGGAAACCAAGCTCACCACACCGATGTTCGTGCCCTTGAGATCTTTGATCGATTTATATTTCGGACAAGTGACCAACGTGTAGGCCGCGATCGGCACCGTGCCGCCGATGATTTTTAACGCCGCGCCGCGCTCCACGGCATTGATCGCCGCCGACGGATCGACGATGGCGACATGGATCTGTCCAGCGATCAACGCTTGAATCAACGTATCGGTCGAGCCGATCAGCACAACATCGCCTTGGATTCCTTCTTGAGCGAAGAAACCTTTGTCCGTCGCCGCGTAGTTCGGCAACTGCTCCACCGTGCGCGAGACGTTGCCGATGATCACCCGGTCGGCAGCGACGGCGAAGTGAAATGACGAGAGAACTAAAACAAGCACCAGCGGCAAAAAAAATTTCATGTTCGCCTCCAAAGCTAAAGCTTCTGATAATAGTTGGCGTAAAAGTAATCGGCGATCTCCGCGCCCGTCGCCTTCCACACGCCGTCGTGAGAACAAATATACTGCAACGCCAAGTCGAGATACTTGACGCGAAAGGCCAGACCGATGACAAACGGATGGAGCGGCAGCGTCATCACCCGCGCTTGGGTCTCGCCCTCTGCGTAGAAGGTATCGAACTGATCGCACACCATCTGTAACCAATCCTTCGGCGTGTGGCCGCCTTGGAAGATCACGCGGATATCGTTCAATCCTTGCTGATAGGGAATCGCGATCATCCGGCCCGACTTCACCCGCATCGCGCAGGGCTGATCGTCGAAACCCCAGTCGCAAACGTAATCGAAACCTTCCGCGGCGAGATGATCCAATGTGTTAGGGCTTTCATCGCCGCCGCCCGGTCCGAGCCAGCCGCGCGGCGCTTTGCCGGTCGCCGCGGCAATAGTATCTCGAATTTGCCGAATCACGCCGCGCTCTTCGTCGGCGGGATATTGATTGATGCGAATATTGTTGGTCACGCCGTGGCCGAGCCACTCCCACTTTCGTTTATTGCCCTCTTCGATGATCGCCGGATGATGCGCGCAGACATCGGCGTTGAGCAACACCGTGGCGCGTATGGAATGCTTGTCGAGTACGTCCATCATGCGAAACACGCCGATGCGTGAACCATAGTCGCGCAGCGCGTAACCGGTCACGTCCGGCAAGGAAGAATTCGCCGCGCCGGGAATCACTTTGTCGATGTGGAAGAATTCGACATTCGGCGCCACCATCAACGCGACGCGCGCGTTGTTCGGCCATTTGAATGGCTGGCGCCTGACAATCGGCGAGTAATCGTAACGCTCAGTCTGCATGGTTGCTCTCCAAACTTCTTATCCGAAACCCCCAACTCCCTACCCTTTACCCCGTACGCGGTTCACCGCTTGGGATATGCGTCTCGTGCACAGTCATATACCAACTCGCGATCTCCTCGCGGCTGGGGAACCAAACTTTTTCGCGCGAGAGCGCATACTCGACAAACTCGCGCAGCGCGCCGATCCGATGCGCGTGGCCCATCACGTGAGGATGCAGGCCGAGGTTCATAATGCGCCCCGTCGCCGCGCCTTCAATGTAAAGTTGGTCGAAACAGCTCTTCAGCGTTTCCAATCCCGCCGACGCCGGCATGCCGCCGCGTGCGAATAAGTTAAAATCGTTGATATCGTTCGAATACGGCACGCAGACGATCGGGCCTTTCGAAGTGTGAATCAGATAGGGCTGATCGTCGTTTAGATAATCGCAGTAAGCGATCACACCGAACTCTTTCAAGAACACCGGCGTTTGCAGCGTGCCACGGATAGCCGAAGACAACCAGGCTTTAGCAGGGCGGCCGACTACTTTCTCGTAGATATCGAGCGTGCGCCGAATCACGGCGCGCTCGTCTTCTGGCTTGTGCGCGTAATAGGTGAGCAGATCGTTCTGCGCCCAGTTATGCGGCACCAGCTCCCAGTCACGCTCGTTGCAAGCATCGACGATGCGCCGCCGCTCGGTCATCGTCATGCCGTTGATCGTGCACGATGGCTTTACGCCAAGCTTGTCGAACATCTCGAACATGCGCCAGATACCAATGCGCTGGCCATACTCGCGCCAAGTCCAATTTGCCGTATCGAGCACATCGCCCGGCAGCGCGTGCGGAATCGTCATCGGCCCGCCGGTGAACAGCGGCTCTTTCTGCCCCGGCCGGAACGGTTCCCAGTATTCGATGTTGATCGTAATAATCAGCGCCAACTGCGCGCCGTTGGGAAAGCGCAGCGGCCCGCGGTCCGGTAGCGGCACATAGGGATAATGTGAAGGCGAAACTTCATCGCTCATTCTGTCGTGCCGATCCTATCTTCGAACCCTGTCGATAAACCCACTCTTCTTAAGCTCGTCAAGAATACTTGGCTCCATCACGCGCAGCGACTCCACCGTCTGCCCTTTGGCTTTAGGATTGGTTTTCGCCAGTTGGGCGATCACCAGCTCGACGCCCTTGCGGTCCGGCATGCTCAAAAGCCCATCGGCATGGGCTCCTAAAAAATAGTCGTAACCAATTCCATATACTTCATCGTCGGCGCGGATATATTTTTTAATCACCTGAATCGTCATGGCGCGATCGCGCTTGGCGAGAAACAGCGCTTCGACCAACGCCTTGACGAAGTTCGTCGCCCTCTCCTTGTTGGCGTCGAGATAACTGCGCTTGATCATCAAGCAGCTTTGCGGATAAGCCATGCCTGCTTCGGCCATGTCCAAAAGCAAGTTCATTCGGTGCTTTTTAATTGCCATGGTCGCAAACGGCTCAGTGAACAACGACGCCTCCGTCGAACCATTCGTCAGCGCCGTCAGTCGGTTGGAACTGGCGCCCAGTTGTATGACCGTAACTTGCTTCGAATCGACAGCGAATTTTTCCAAGGCCGCCTGCACCGCGAAATCGGTGGCCGAACCGAACTGGCTGATGGAAATTTTCTTGCCGCGCAAATCTTGCACGCTGCGGATCTCCGGCCGGCCGACTAATTTAAATGCAAAAAGATTGAAACCGCCGGTGATCATCGCGATATCCGCGCCCTGCAGGTCGGCGGTGACCGCCAGGGCGCCGGTGGAGAAGAGAAACTGGCTATCGTTGGACAACAGCGTCTGCACGCCCAACGTGCCGCTATTCATCGCCAAGTATTCCACCTCCATGCCGTATTTTCGGAACAACCCTTCCTGATTGGCGACCCAAATAAGCGAATGAAGCGGCGTCATACCGCCGCCGCTGACGCGGACTTTTTCCGCTGCGAAGGTCGGCGTAGCACAAAGTAGCAGAATTGCGATGACGGTTTTTAAGCCCATGAATGAACCTTCTCGTGTTTCACTTAGCCCATTCACCTCCACCTGTCCATGGCGGAGACCGAGAAATAAGACAGAGCTTGGAGACAGAGACCGCTCCCCTACCTTTCCTATTTCTATCCCTGTCTCTGTCTCGTCCCGCCGATTGACTTCCACACCGCAGTCAACTTACATTCGCGACTATTGCAGCGGAGGGAACATGGCTAATCGCACGATCTCAATCGGTATGCGCGACTACGATCATTGCCGGGCCTTGGCCAACGGTAAAGTTAAAATCGACGGCGTCGATCCGAAGTTCATCAACATCTCGCCGCCGTCGCAAATTTTTCTGCGCATGCTCAACGACGAAGAGTTCGACGTTTCGGAAATGTCGCTGTCCAATTTCATGATCGCCATCGGCAAGGGCGACCGGCGCTTCGTTGCGCTGCCGATCTTTCCATCGCGGGTATTTCGTCATTCTTATATTTGGATCAACACTAAAGCCGGCATCGCCAAACCGGCGGATCTCAAAGGCAAGAAAGTCGGCATCGCCGATTATTCCATGACCGCGCTGCTATTCGTGCGCGGCCTGTTGCAGCATGAGTACGGCGTCAAGCCCGAAGACATTCACTGGTTTCGCCGCCGCTCCGAACATGTCGCCATCGATATGCCGCCGGGCATTCGCATCGACAGCATCGCCAAGGATCAAAACCTCGACGATCTGCTCGAAGCCGGCGAACTCGACGCCGTCGCCGTGACTTCACCGCCGCGCGCTTTTCTAAAAAATTCCCCGCTGGTCGCTCGGCTGTTTCCCTACTGCCGCGCCGTCGAAGCGAACTATTACCGGCGGACACAAATTTATCCGATCATGCACATGACCGTCATGCGCCGGGCGATTTACGAGCAAGACCCGTCATTGGCCGTGCGTTTGTCGCAAGGGTTCCAAGACGCCAAGGCGCTGGCTTTCGAAGATTATGAAGAAGGTTTGGCTTCGCTGCCCTGGGTGAATCTGGATTTGGAATACGCACGCCAAGTCCTCGGCCCAGACGTTCATCCCTACGGCATCAAGAACAACGCCGCCACCTTGGAAGCCGCCACGCTCTATTCCCATGAGCAGGGATTGACGAAAATTAAATTCGCCGTCAACGAACTGTTCGCAGCGGAGACCCTGGGGCTTTTCGCCTAAGAATCGACTCGGAGAACTCTGCTCCTATTCCGTCATACCGGCGTAGGCCGGTATCCAGGTGGGGTGGTTCATAACCATTAAGATGGATGCCGGCCTGCGCCGGCATGACGGACTTAGGTCTTTTGTTTAAGCGGTGCCAGCTATCTGATTTTCTTGCGCAGCTCGGCCAAGAAGCCGCTCGATTCCAATTGCCGCGTAAAACTCGCGTCGATCACTTGATCGAGATCGACCTGGGTGATTTTCGGGTTGATGCGCGCCACCAGGCGCTGCACCGATTTGAAAGCGGCGACGTTGGGCGCCAGATCGAGCGTCGTCATCTTGCGCAACACTTTGTACGATCCTTCGATGACGTCGCTACGGCTCAGGCGCAGATTGCGCTGCAAAACTTTGGCGACATCGGTCTTGTTGTTGTCGTCGAGGATGTAAGCGACCGCCTCGGCCAACCCTTTTAGCACGCGCAGATAAAATTCGTTGCGGCTGGCGACGGATTCTTTCAGCCCGCAAATTTCCGGCCCCTGGTAGGGAGCGGAAATCTCGGCCGCATCGACCAACGATTTGAATCCCTGCGGGTACAAAATCTCGCTCAAACCGTAGGTGATCACGCCGAAGTCGATGTTGTTGGTGATCATCGCCTGGGCCAGAGTCGCTTCGTCGCCGATGACGCGCACTTTGATGCCGTATTTATCGGGATCGACGCCGAGGTGATCGAGGATAATCATCGTTTGCAGCCACAAACCGCCGCCGATACTTTGCACGCCGACGGTTTTGCCGCGCAAATCTTCGGCGCTCTTGAGCTCTTTGCGCACCATCAGGTTGCGCGGAATTTTATTCACCGGTCCGCCGATGCAGGTGAGCTTGATGCCGCCGGATACGGTGCTCAAGATCGTCGACTGCGCCGGCCACACCGCTTCGACTTCTTTGGCGACTAAAGTCGCGATGCTCAAGGCGCCGTTACGCACCTGAACCATTTGCGCGTCGATGCCGTATTTTTTGAACATGCCGCGCTCGATGCCGACCCACATGGAAGTCGCGGTTTCGTTGAAGCCGCCGTAGGAAACCCGAAACCGTTCTTGCGCAAATGTGGGTGAAATACAAAATTGGCCGAGCGCGATCAGCGTACAAGCGAGAATCGTTGTCGATAGGCGAATGCTCATGGTCAATCCTTTCGGCGCCCCATCCGCAAACTCTCCAGCAACGAACCGTAACCCGGCTGACAGTCGAAAATCTTCAGCGCTTTGAGCGCGCCCCAGATCATCGCCGCCGGCGCCGCGATCACCGCCATGCCGGTATCGGCTTCCAGCGGTGCGATGATATCCACCGACGGCCAACGCGGGCAGGCGATATAGATCGCATCGGCGTCAGGATGTTGCTTGGCTAAATCCCGCGCGAGCGTGAACGCCGCGTCCGGCGACTGGCTGGCGAAATCGATATTTTTCGTCAAGCCCAAACCTTTGGTCGCCGGCACTTGAAACTGATTCGCTGCGAGAAAGTTTTTGATTTCCTGATTGCGTGCCTCGATGAACGGACTGACCACCAGCACCGAACGCGCCCCCAGCGTGCGCAGTCCGTCAATAACCACGCCGTTGGCCGTGACTACCGGCAATTGAGTTTCACGACGCAACAGCTCGGTCAGCTCGGCGTCGCCCGCTGCGCCTTTGGACAACGCCACCGGCGCACCGCCGCAAATCAGCACGTCGACTTTCTCCGCGGCCAATCTCTTGCCGGCTTCGACCAGGCGGTCAAACGCCGCCGCAGCCTGCTCCGCGCCGAGAGTCTGAATTGGCTCGCTGATGGTTAATCCGACGTGCAACACGCCCACCGGCAAGAGCTTGCGCATCTCCTCGCCCGAAGTATCCAATATCGCCGGCGCGATATGACCGATCCGCGCCCGCCAACCATAACGCATAAGTTCGCCCTCGTTTTGCTAAGTCAGTGATTGATCCGCGCACCGACAACCAGCTGCGACCCTAACAAAGCCGTCGCCTCGCTGTCAATTCGATGAGCCATAGCGTTGATCCGCGGCGCAACCGCAGCCAAGTGGAAAGCGTCTTTCACCACAAAGTGTTTCGTATGCTTACCCACACCTACGGACACTCAAGAGAGCGAAACCCGTAGGATGTGGTGAGTCCGCGAACCGCATCGAGCGAGTGCGACTTACCAACGATGCGGTTCCCTTTGGTCACCGCATCCTACAAAACAATGCCCGTTTTTTCGAAGGAGAGCATGCAGGGTTATTGCCGGCGCGAAAAATCTTTCGCCCCTACCTCGGTCATCCGAACCTTCGTGCCATTGGTGTCTTCGTGGGGAGAACGGATTTTCCTGCCAAGTAAATCAATTTCACCGGCGGACAATTCCTCGCAACCGCCAAAAAAAAGGCCCGTGTCGTTGGACACGGGCCTTTTGCTCGTCGCGATTTGCGATTTTGAATTTCTGAGTCTACTTGGCTGCGCCAATGACGAAGCGCGCGCGCCGGTTCTTGGCCCAGCACTCTTCGTTCTTTTCCTTACAGACGGGAATTTCTTGACCGTAGCTCACGGTCGACATCCGGTTGGCGGCTACGCCGAGCGTCGCCAGATAATCTAGCGCGGCTTGGGCCCGCTTGGCGCCCAGCGCCATATTGTATTCCGCCGTGCCGCGCTCGTCGCAGTGGCCTTCGATCTGAATGCGCGCCGTGGCATTGGACTTGAGCCAATCGGCATTGGCCTTCAACGTCGCCCGCGCCGCTTCCGAGAGCGCCACGCTGTCAAATGAGAAATTGACATCCTTCATCGGCCCCGCGGTTGCCGCTTCGCCCTTGCGCAGCGCGTCGAGGCTCGTTGTCGTGCCTGGATCGGGTTTCGGCGGTGCCGGTGGTTTCGGTGCTTCCGGTTTGGCCGCCGCCGCGCCGGATGAAGCGCTCAGATTTTCCGCCGTCCACGTCGGTGCCGGCGGATTGGCCGGACTGGTGCAGGAAAATAGAAATCCCAATGCGAGTAACTTGACTGCCGCTAGATAAATGCTTTTTTGCTCCCTCATCACTCCCCCTTTTCAGTTCCGTCACGAACTGTTTTCAATGTAACGATTGTGAAGCATCCCACTCACGCTGTCAACGTTTTTTGCCCAGAATCGCTCGTCTGAGCATGCAAAATCCGGTCGCGGCTTACCAAATTTTGCATCAAGCTGTTCGCGGTCCTCTATTATTAAGCTGTCGGCATTAGGCGCACACCGTAGAGTTTCGGCTGCGACACCAGCAGCCGGCGCCAGCTCCCGCCGGCGTCGTTGGTGGCGTAAACCGATCCATCTGTGTAGCCCACGCAGAGCGTGTCGGCGTCGCCGGGGTGCGTCGCAAAACCGCAGGTCATATGTTCCGTGCCGGCGGGCAAGCCATTGGTCAGCTTGTTCCAACTCTTGCCGCCGTCGTCGCTGCGCAGGATCTGCGTCTTGGCACCGCCGGTTTCGGCCAAGCGGAGGTTGCTGAATTTAACTGTGTTGTAGGGTCCCGCGCGCACGGTGCGATAGCCCGCCCAGGTCGCCGGCCCGTTCTCCGCGGCGCCGAGAAAGATCCGCTCCGGCACCGACGAATGGTTGGCCATGGGAATCGCGTAGGCGCGCCCCATGCCGTATTCGCACTTGCGCCAAGATTTGCCGTCGTCGTCGGTCTGATAGGTGCCGATGCCGGTACTGGCGAACAGCGTGTCGAGTTTCGCCGGATGGCGCGTCACCCAATGGACGTCGCGGTACAAGCGCCCCTCTTCATGCTTGCCCATTTCGTAAGGCACGATGCCGGCGGGATCGTTGATTTTGGGAAACGCCGTCGGACTGGCCGGGCCGCTGATGTCTTCCCAAGTCGCGCCGCGGTCGCGGCTGCGCGCCACGCCGCCCTCTTCAATGCCGACGATGATTTCATCCGGCACCCGGGCGTCGAGCGCAATCGAACGCACATGCGCCACATGCGCGCCAGGAGGAAAGGTCCACTTGTTGTAATCGGGCAGATCGCGAAACGATGCCAGCTCGCGAAACGACCGGCCGCCGTTATCGCTGGCGTAAATCGCCGCCGGCAGCGTGCCGACGTAAATCTCATCGGCCCGGGTCGGATGCACCGCCATGGTCCAAATATCGCGCCGCTCAATGCCGCCGGAGGGTAGCCACTTCCAGCTCGCGCCATCGTCTTCGCTGACGTGGATCTCGGTGAGCGTGGCGGCGTATAATTTTTTCGCATTGAACGGATCGCGCGCCACTTCGCGCACGGTCTCGCCATCCAAAGCGCTGTTGAGAATCTCGACGTTCTCAGTGCGCCCATCCCAACGGCACCGCAATAATTTCTCCGCGCCTAACAAATAGAGTTGCAGGTTTTCAGCTGTCATTGCCAACCTCCGCGCTCATTGATTTGAATTGAATATACGCACGCTAAGCAAATCGCTGCGCGCCGTCAAGCCGCCCTACGAATTCGCTGGATATTCATGCCGCTTTTGAACTAGATTGAGCGCCATGCGAGTCGTTCAACCACCCAAGCAAAATCCCCACAAGCCAAAGTATAAACTGCCCACTGGCGCCTGCGATACCCACTTGCATGTCTACGGTCCCTTCGACCGTTATCCGCTTGTCGCCGGGCGCGGCTACGATCCCGATCCCCACTCGACCCTCGATGATTATCTTCGAACTCACGCCGCCGTCGGACTGGAGCGCGCCGTGATCGTCACCGGCAGCGGCAACGGCACGAACAATCGCATCACGCTGGATGCTTTGAAGCGCATGCATGGCAGCTTCAAAGCGGTGGCGCTGCTCAATCCGGCGGTCACCGACGGCGAGTTAATCGAACTCAAAGACGGCGGCTTCACCGGCTTCCGCATCAAGTCGCAAGGCCGCGGCGGTTTTTCTTACGAAGATGCCAAGCGGATCGTTGATAGAACCCAAGGCTTCGGCTGGCACATCGAGTTCACGCCACAGTCGGTGCTGGACGCCATCGCAGGCGTGCCGTTTCTGAACTCGCTAAAAGTACCTTATCTTTTCGACCACGTCGCCGAAGTCGAACCGCATCATCGACGCGGCGATCAGGAGTTCGATGCGCTGCTGAAGATTTTACAAAACGAAGAAAACGCCTGGCTCAATCTTTACAGTTTCTATCAGCAGTCCGAAGTTGGACCGCCGAATTACGAAGATTTGCTCGACGTCGTCCAAGCGCTCATCGCCGTGCGCCCCGACCGCGTTGTTTGGGGCAGCAACTGGCCCCACGCCAGTATCACGGTACCGACGCCCGACGAAGGCGACCTGCTCGATTTTCTGTTAGCAGCCGCGCCTGACGAAAAGTTACGCAACGCAATCCTCGCCGACAACCCGGCGAAGCTCTACGGCTGGCCGAAATAATTTGGAATCTGGAATTTTGAATTTGGAGTTTTTTACTAAGGAGTAAAATTTATGTACGGTTGGCGCGCCCGCATCGGTCACATCGCCCCCTCCCGCGGGGATACCTTGGTTTACGAATTTTACAAAATGTTTCCCGAAGGCTTCATGATGCTCAACACCACCGGCACCGTGCGCCAGCTGGTCGACAGCGACTTCGAAGCACAGCTCGGCCGCATCGAGGAATCGGCGCAAGATTTGGTCGACAACAATTGCGACTCGATCATCTTCAGCGGCTCGCCGCTGTTCACCCGGCTGCCCTTCGGCGCCGACCGCGAACTCGGCAAAAAACTCAGCGACAAATTCGGCGTCCCGGTGGCCGCTGGACTCACCGCCGAAGTCGAAGCGTTGAAAGCGATGAACTGCAAAAAACTCGTCGTCGGCAC
The DNA here is from genome assembly GCA_009692615.1 of Deltaproteobacteria bacterium. NCBI lineage: Bacteria > Pseudomonadati > Myxococcota > Myxococcia > Deltaproteobacteria bacterium. Next base: position 56,599 of record SHYW01000007.1, read on the forward strand.
GCCCTACGAAGAAGAAATCAACCAGCGCCTCAAGCGCCATCTAGAACAATCTGGCTTCGAAGTCTTGCAGATCGCCGGTTACGGCGTGCGCAAAAATTCCCAGCTCACCGATCTGCCCGTCCACGCGTCCTACAAGATCGCCAAAAAACTCTACGCCAAAGCGCGCGACGCCGACGGGGTTTTCATCGCCTGTCCGCGCTGGCCGACGATCACCGATGTCGCCATGTTGGAAAGCGAAATCGGCAAGCCAGTGATCACCAGCAGCCTGGCTTGCAGCTGGTACGCCATGAAACTCATCGACATCAAGGAAACCGTCAAAGGCTTTGGCCGCTTGATGGAAAGTTTGGCAAGCTAGGGAGCCGCGAATCGAGCGGCGAACAAGAAATTTCTAGCGGTTCGCGCCTTCGATAGTCTAAAATAGGATCGATTGGAGGACGTTATGAGTTGGATCAAAGCAGCTTTATTGGCAGGGCTTCTCAGTAACTTTTTGATGACCTTTGCCCCAGACGCGAGCGCCGCCGATCGCAAAAAAGATCGCCGCCGCGACGCCAGTTGCCAGCGCGGCGATCGCTTGAACATCGAAGATCTCGACATGTCGCCCGACCCGGTGAGCGAGGGACAGCGGATTCGTTCTTGGAAAGTGCGCATCCGTTTCGACGGCCGGCGCGACTGTGAAACCGAGGTCTACGTCCGCGAGGGCAACACCATCGCCGGCCACGCGCGGGATTACAAGATGCATCCCGGCGTCAACGAAATCGAGATTCCCGCAGCCCAGGGCTACCGCTTCAGCGGCCGCGAACATTGCTTCAATGTCCAAGTCGATCTCGACGGCACGCGCCAGCAGATCGACGCCGCGCGCCGTTTCTGCGCCACCCAAAGATCGGCCTGGTCCATGCGCGAAGCCGACGACCGCGGCCGCGTTCCGCGCTAGCGAGAGGGCGGGTTTCAAACCCGCCCTTTCAATTCCCATTTCTTTTTTTGCGTTTTTTGCGGCCAACTCTCCGAATCTGATTCCCCCACTCTGTGATCTCTGTGCCCTCTGTGGTGAATTCCCTCTTAGTCCCAAACCCGTCGCGCCGTTTCCAGCATGACATCGAGTTTGCGGAACTGTTCGTCTTCCGTAAGCAGATTACCGCGGATGCTCGACGCGAAGCCGCATTGAGGGCTCAGCGCTAATTGTTCCAACGGTAAGAAGCGCGCCGCGTCGTCGATGCGCCGGCGCAGTTCATCGACGCTTTCCACCCGTCCGAGCTTCGTCGTGATCAAACCAAGTACGGCGATTTTTCCTTTCGGCACGAAACGCAGCGGCTCGAAGCCGCCGGCGCGTTCGGTGTCGTATTCTAGTAGAAGCCGTTGATGGTTGAGGCCGTTGAATAATTTTTCGGCGATGGCGTCGTACTTTCCCTCGCGGTGCCACATGCTTTGGCGGTTGCCGCGGCAGATGTGAATACCAAAGGTGACGTTGGGAAATCCGGCGATGACCTCGTTATCGGCGCGAATCGAGCGCTCCATCGTCGCCATCGGTTCTTCACCCCGCGCGCGCATCGCCGCGATGGAATTAGGATCGACGTACGCCGTGTAGCCCGGCCCGTCAATGCCGACATAGCGGCAACCCGCCTCGGCTAGCTCGCTGAGCATCTGCTTTTCAACCATGACGACATCGCCCAAAAATTCGTCGGTGTTCGCGTAGACCGAACGCGACGCCTCGGCATCGTAGCATTGTTGAATCCGGTCCGGACCGATCAAAGTGATTTTCACCGGCCGTTCGGTCAAGCTTTGAGTGAAACGAAAATCATCGACCAGCGAGTTGCGCAAAAGTTTCAAGCGCGCCGTGACCCGTTTACGATTGAGTAAGATCGGATCGGTGCCTTTGTGGGTTTTAACTTGGCCATCGTCGGCGCGGGCGAGCATATCGTGATAGCTTTTCACCCCCGCCTGCCACTCTTCCACGCCGGCGACGACATTGAAGCTCTCCATGAAACTGGTGCGGCGAAACTCGCCGTCGACCACGATCGGCAAGTTGTGTGCGACCTGTTTAGCTACCACATCGCGAATCGCTTCGTCCTGTGAATTCTTTAAGTCCGCTTCGCTGGTCTTACCGTCGCCAAAGCTTGCGAACGCATCCTTCAGCCTCTGCGGCCGCAGCAAGCTGCCAACCAAATCCACCCGCATCGAATTGAGATTCACTAGTATGTTTCCTTTCGACTTGATTACGAAGGGCAGCTCCACAGGGTTACCCCGACAATTCCGAAATCTTTTTTTGCGCTCTTTGCCCTCCCCGATTGCCCTGAGCGTGTCGAAGGGTGCGGCCAATTGCCTCTTCCGAATCCGAAAACGCCATCAGCCGAGTTCCTTGATCGCCTGCTGCAAATAACTCTGATCGATATATTTTGCCGGGTCGGGCGGCGCGCCCTTCACCTGTTCGGCGTAAATCTGCATGGCGAATTTCAAACCTTCGAGACCGATCTCCGCGTTGGGATGCCAGATGCGATTGGCCGTGTAATATTCCCAACCACGCCGCGCCAGCTCGGGTTTGAGCGGCATCTCCTTGGCGAGAAAATCGATCGCCGCTTCTTTGTTGGCATAAAGCCAGCGATGCATGCGCACCGTCGCTTTCAAGTAGCGCACCAGCAGCCCGCGGTTTTTCTCCGCCCAGCCGCGCTTCACCGTGAGCAGCGATAGTTGATAGTTGGGAATATAATCGCGAAAATATCCGAGCACATTGAAACCTTGCTGCTCGGCAGTGAAATCGAGGGGAACGACTAAATACGTCGCGCCCAATTGTCCCGAAGTCAGCGCCGCCAGATTGAAACTGCCGCCGCCCACCGCGAGCATTTTATAATCCGCCGGATAATTCAAACCGTTTTGTTTGAAGATTTTTTGCAGCACGTTGGCCGCGCCGGAAGTCAGGGCTTGCACGCCGACGGTGGCGCCGCGCAAATCTTTGAAGCTTTTGTAATTCTTCCCCGCGACGATCGCCTGTGTGAGCCCGTTAACAACGCCGCCCACGGCCAGCAAGTCCGCACCATTGGCTGCCGCCGCGATCACCGCGTCGGCGGAACCTAACGCCAAGTTCACCGACTCGCTCACCAGCGCCGCGGTCGTGATCGGATTGCCGCGCAGCAAGATCGTCTGGACATCGAGCCCAACTTCATCGAAGAAGCCTTTTTTCACCCCGAGCCAAAACATATGGGTGCCGACCGTCTTGGTGCCGACGCCGACCGGGAATTTGAGTTTTTCCTGGGCTCCAGCGCCACTGCGCGCGCTCATGACGAGCAGGACAGACAGGCTGACGATCAGTCTAAAATAACTGCCAAATGTTTGCATGAATCAACGCTAGTCAAGTAAAACCACCATAGGTTAGATGGAAGAGAAGCGTCAAGACCAAAATCGTCAGCGCAACAAAGGATCGTCCCATGAAACTCGGACTCTTCGATCACATGCAAAAGCACGACAAGCCGGCGTTGAGCTACGTCGACCTGTACAAAAATCATCTCGACGTTGTGGAGTTCGCCGATCAGGCCGGCATGGATTTTTATTTCGTTGCCGAACATCACTTCGACATGGGCTTCTCCGAATGTCCCAGCCCCGGCAGTTTTCTCGGCGCCGCCTCCCAGCGCACCAAGAACATTCGCATGGGACCGCTGGTTTACGTCTTGCCGCTGTGGAATCCGATCCGCGTCGCCGAAGAAGTGGCGCTACTCGACAATCTCATGCAAGGCCGGCTCGAAGTCGGCTTCGGCGCCGGCATCGGCCCTTTTACTTTTGCCGCTTATAATATTCCTTGGGATCAGAAACGCGAGATGACGCTCGAAGCGCTGCAAGTGATCAAAGGCATCTGGACTCATGAAACTTTCATCTTCGAAGGCAAATATTTCAAGTGCAAGGATATCGACTCGTCGATCCCGCTGGTGCAAAAACCCCATCCGCCGATCTGGATGCCGACCCGCAGCAAAGAATCCATCGAAGAAGCCGCATCCACTGGCGTCAGCACGATTCAATGGGTGCCGTCGGGGATGAAGGCGGTGCGCAAAGCCTTCGACGAATATCGCGCGGTGTATCAAAAAGCGAAGCCCAGCGGGCGCAAACCGCATATCGGCTTGATGCGCGAAATCTACGTCGCCGAAAGCGACAAGCAAGCCCACGCCGAGGGCGAGTATCACTGGAAAAATTTCTGGCAGCGGCGCGGCGGTGCGCGCACCTACGGCGCTCACGGCTCGACTGGACTGTCGACGATCCTCGACGGCGGCCGGCGCCAGGAGTTGATGGACATGGAACACTCCATCGGCGACGGTTCATTCATCTGCGGTGCGCCGGAATCGGTGGTGCAGCAAATTAAGAAAATCGCCAACGACGCCGGCGCCGATACTTTTCTCGGCGAGTTTACTTTCGGCGAGCTGGAACAGAAGCAAGCGATGAATTCGCTGCGTCTGTTCGCTGAGCAAGTGATGCCGGAATTGCGTCGCTTCGAAGTCGATGCCTTGAACTTCCCCGCCGCCCAAGCGTAATCGCAACTGTCATGCTGAGCCGAAGGCGAACCATCTCGAGTTCGTAACGAACGAACGGCTGAGTCGTGGCATTTTCACTTGTCTCGCCCTATGATGTTCAAATAATTATCAGCGAGTAGAGGCAAAAATGGCGATTCACCCACTAGCCGGCAAACCGGCGCCGGCAAATATATTGATCGATGTCGCGGCGCTCGAAAAAGCTTATTACCAGCGCAACCCCAACACGGTGGACCCGTCGCAACTGGTCAGCTTCGGCACCAGCGGCCATCGCGGCAGTCCGCTCAGCGTTAGTTTAAATGAAGCGCATATCCTCGCCATCACCCAGGCGATCTGCGACTACCGCACGAGCAAAAATATTTCCGGGCCGCTGTTCATGGGCAAAGACACCCACGCGGCCTCCGGGCCGGCGCAGAGGACGGCGCTGGAAGTGCTGGCGGCGAATTCCATCGAAACGATCATTCAGCGCGATGACGGCTTCACGCCGACGCCGGCGATCTCGCGCGCCATTCTCGTCCACAATCGCGGCCGCAAAGAGCGCCCGGCCGACGGCATCGTCGTCACGCCGTCGCATAATCCGCCCGCCGACGGCGGCTTCAAATATAATCCTCCCGAAGGCGGGCCGGCGGACACCGATGTTACCGAATGGATTCAGCAGCGCGCCAACGATTTGTTGCGCGAGAGCAACCGCGGCGTGAAGCGCGTCGCTTACGACAAAGCGTTGAAGGCAGCGACGACGCACCAAGAAGATTTAGTCAGCCCCTATGTCGAAGACTTAACCGCCGTCATCGACATGGAAGCGATTCATGCACAGCGCGTCAAGATCGGCGTCGATCCGCTGGGCGGCGCGGCCCTCGCTTATTGGCAGAAGATCGCCGAGCATTATCAACTTGATCTAACAATCGTGAACTCATCCAGCGATCCGACTTTCCGTTTCATGACGCTCGATCACGACGGCAAGATCCGCATGGATTGCTCCAGCCCCTACGCCATGGCCGGCTTGGTGAAACTGAAAGATAGTTTTCAAGTTGCCTTCGGCAACGACGCCGACTCCGACCGCCACGGCATCGTCACGCCGTCCCTCGGCTTGATGAATCCGAACCACTATCTCGCCGTGGCGATTCATTACTTACTGACGCACCGGCCGCGCTGGAGCAAAGCTGCCGCCGTCGGCAAGACTTTGGTCAGCAGCTGCCTCATCGATCGCGTCGTCGAAAAGCTCGACCGCAAGTTGTTCGAAGTTCCGGTCGGCTTCAAATGGTTCGCCCCTGGCCTATTCGACGGCTCGGTCTGTTTCGGCGGCGAGGAGAGCGCCGGCGCCAGTTTTCTCTGCCAAGATGGAACGGTTTGGACGACGGATAAAGATGGCATCATTCTCTGCCTGCTCGCAGCGGAAATCATCGCCACCACCGGCCGCGATGCCGCGAGCTGGTATGAAAAACTAACCGACCAACTGGGCCGGCCGTTTTATACTCGCATCGATCTGCCGTCGACGACGGCGCAAAAAAACGCCTTGAAAGCGCTGCGGCCCGATTCGCTCAGCGCCAAGGAACTCGCCGGCGAGCCGATCGTCGCGAAATTGACCGCAGCGCCGGGCAACGGCGCGGCCATCGGCGGACTCAAAGTGGCCGCGCGTAGCGGCTGGTTCGCCGTGCGGCCGTCGGGAACCGAAGAGCTATGTAAAATTTACGCCGAGAGTTTGGTGTCGCAGGATCATTTGCAAATGATCGAAACCGAAGCGCGGCAAATCATGCAAACAGTTTTCACCGCCGCCGGAGCTTGATCCAGTGCTCGAAGGAATTCGGATGTTTCACCACGGAGACACAGAGTTCACAGAGTTTTTTTACTCCTATTCCTCCTCTGTGAACTCCGCGCCTCCGCAGTGAATAATCCGAACTATCCCCACCGATTGATCGAGGAGTTTTCATGTCGAAGCCGATTCGTGCCACCGTCACGTTGCTCCACGCACTGTTCTGTTACTTAGCGCTTTGTGTGAATTTCTCCGTCGCCGCCCAGCCGCCCGCCTGGCAGAGCGATTGGGACAAGACGGTCAAGGCCGCGGAAGACGAAGCCGCGGTGGTGCTCTACGTCACCGGCGCCTTCGAGCCGGTGTTTCGCGATACGTTTCAAAAGAAATATCCTAAGATCAAAGTGACCCTGGTGACCGGGCGCGGTCCCGATCTCAGCCAGCGCATCATGAGCGAGCGGCGCGCGGAAAAATTCGCCGTCGATCTCTACATCGGCGGCAATATTTCGCCGATCACGGTTTTTCACAAGGCGAAGATTTTAGAGCCGGTCAAAAACTTGCTACTGCTTCCCGAAGTGCTCGATCCAGCCGCTTGGTATGAGGGCAAACATCATTACGACGACGCCGAGAACCGTTTCATCTTCGTCTTCGAGGGCACGCCGCGCAGCGGCGAGATTACGTTCAACAGCAAACTGGTCAACCCCGCCGAGATCAAATCCTATTGGGACCTGTTGAACCCCAAATGGAAAGGCAAAATCGTCTCCACCGACCCGTTCCAGTCCGGTCCGATCAGCGCGGCGCAGATGTTTTTCTACAAGCAGCCCGAGCTTGGGCCGGAGTTTATCCGCCGGCTACACAGCGACACGGATATCACGATCCTACGCTCCAACGAGCAGTTGATGGATTGGTTGAGCACCGGCAAATACCTGTTTGGCTTCGGCGCCAGAAACGTCGACGATGCCATGATGCAAGGCTTGCCGCTCAATCAGTTCGCGCCGGCGGCGCTCAAGGAAGGTTCTTCAGTGACCGCCTATAACGGCACCTTGAGCTATTTCAACCGCGCGCCTCATCCCAACGCCGCCAAAGTTGCCGCCAACTGGCTCCTGTCGCGCGACGGCCAAAACGCTTGGCTCGACGCCAATCACAAAACCGGCGGGCTTTACGATTCTCTGCGTGAAGATATCTCCAAGGAAAAAGTCAGCGAGCGCGCCCGCCGAGTGAAGGGGGCGAAATTTCTCTGGCTCAACCCCGCCTGGATCGACGAGCTCGACGCCATCCGCGACATCATCAAAAAAGCTCTCGCCAGCGCCGGCAAAGCAAGGTAGGCAGGAAAAAAGCTCAAGAGCATGGTACAGTCGCTTTGAACGATTCCCAGATCGCGAGCGTCAAAGCTATCAGGTGATTTATGGCGGAACTTAAAAATAAACGTAAATGGCTGATCGCCGGCGGCGTGCTGGCCGGCTTGGTCGTGCTCGCCGGCGCGGCGGTCTTGAATCTCAACTCGCTGATCGCGCGCAACAAAGACTATTTGATCGGCCAGGCGGAGCAGGCCCTCGGTCGCAAGATCAAAGTCGGCGCCATCGAAGCGACGTTGTTCAGCGGCCTGGGCGTCAAGCTCGGCGATTTTTCCATGAGCGACGATCGGCAGTTTTCCAACGACGACTTCATCCGCGCCAAGGATTTACAAGTCAACGTTCGTTTCTGGCCCCTGTTGAAAAAAGACGTGCAGGTCAAACGGCTGATCCTGCACGATCCCGCCATCGTCGTGATCCGCAATGCGGCAGGCGAATTCAATTTCGCTACCATCGGCAAAAAGGATCCAGAATCTAAAGAAGCCAAAGAAGCCGCGGCAAAAGAAAAAGCCGAAAAGGAAAAGAAAGAGCGCGGCGAGAAAGAAAAAACTCCGGCGACCTATTTGGTTTCGCTAGTCGACATTTCCGGCGGCGAAGTGCGCTATCTCGACAAAAAAAGCGGCGCCGATGTGAAGCTCCAGCAAATCGATCTGCGTGTCGAGGATTTCGATTTGACCAAGCCGTTTACGGCCCAGCTCGCCGCGGCGGTTTATGCCGACAAGCAAAATTTAAAGCTCACTAGCAAGCTCGGGCCGCTGCCAGCCAACGGCGACTTCGGTCAGCTGCCCATGACCGGCAAGCTCGATGTCGATCCTCTCGACATGACCAAGCTCAAAGCCGCCGCGCCGAAGTTGCAAGAAGCTTTATCCAAAGATCTCGACCTCGCCGGCGTCTTTCGTCTCAAAGATTTGAAATTTTCCGGCACGCCCAAAGACTTGACCCTTAGCGCCCAGTTCGACGGCAGCAACGGCGCTGTGCGTTACGGTTCGTCGTTTCACAAACCGGCGGGCATGGCGCTGATGCTCGACGCCGATGCCCACTATCGTCCGGACCGCATCGAAATCAAAAAAGCCCAGCTCAAGATGCACACGCTGGACTTGGCGACCCAAGGCACAGTCCAACTCGGAGAAAGCACGGTGCTCGATCTCAGCCTCGACTCCAAACCGGCGTCCCTCGACGGTTGGGACAAAATCGTTCCGGCGCTGGCCAAGTATCAACTGAGCGGCACCATGGAGCTGCAAGCGAGAGTACGCGGCAAAGCCGGCAAGGGCAGCGCGCCGGAGATTCAAGGCTCCTTGAGCTTGGTCAAAGCCAGCATCAAGCCGCCGCAGTTTCCCAAGCCGCTGGAAAATCTCGACACCAAGATCAATTTCACCGGCCAGCGCGCCGACATCCGCGACATGACGTTGAGTCTCGGCAGTTCGCGCATCCGGCTCGCCGCCGCGGTGGAAAAATTTTCGCCCTTGACCTTCACCTACAAACTGACCACGCCGGAAATTTTTCCCGCCGATTACAACGCCGGCTTGAGCGAAGAGCGCAAGGGCGACGTGCTGCGCAACCTGCGCAGCGATGGACGATTCGGCATGGCCGGCGGCACCATCGCCTATCAAGGCACGGTCAATTCCGCCGACGGCAGACTTTATAACATTCCCTACAAGGCCCTCGACGCGACCATCTCGCTGGCCAACCAAGTAACCCAGATTCGCAATTTGAAAATCAACGCGCTCAGCGGCGTGGTGCAAATGGACGGCGAGTATTCGTTGAAAGAGGCGGTGCCGCAGTTTACCATGTCGACTAAAGTCCAAGGCATCGACATCAAGGAACTCTACACGGCGCTCGACGCCAAAGCCGAGCGCGACCTGCGCGGCAAATTGAACGCAGACATGAAGCTCGCCGGCGCCGGCAAGAGCTGGGAAGAAATCAAACCCGCGCTCAAGGGCCAGGGCTCGGCGGAAGTGTTGCAGGGCGCGCTGTTGAATTTCAACATCGCCGACGGCGCCCTGGGCGGCATCACCGGCATCCCGGGACTGACCAACATCATCAGTCCGTCGCTGCGCAGAAAATATCCCGAAACGTTTACGGCGAAGGATACCGAGTTTAAAGAAATGACCATGCTGCTCGACGTCGCCGACGGCCGCATCAACGTGAAAAACTTGCGTCTCGCCGCCGCGGAATTTCTCGTCCAAGGCGCCGGCTATGCTGAGTTCAGCCGCAAAGTCGATTTCCGTACGACCATCAACTTTTCCGAACGGCTCTCCGCCGATCTGACTCAAGCAGCGAAGGAAACCAAATATCTGCTCAACAATCAGGGCCAGCTCGAAGTACCCCTGGCGCTCACCGGCCGCCTGCCGAATGTCAAAGCGGTGCCCGACAGCCGCTACCTCGCGCAAATCGCCCAGCGCGGCTTCATGCGCAAAGGCATAGACGAACTGCAAAACCGTCTGGGCGGGAAACCCGCGCCGGCGCAGGAAGACAAAGGCGCCACCGACAATAAAAAGAAAAAACGCCCCACCGACGATTTGATCCGTAAGGGGCTTGAAGGATTGTTCAAACGTTGAGAGGTTAACACGGCAACAGCCAAGCGGGAGGGGTTGAAAGCCGCGCCTGCAATTAAAGAATTTTTTGCGACTTTTGCGTTCTTTGCGGCCAACACTCCGGATCCGAATCTCCAACTCTGTGTCATCTGTACTCTCTGTGGTGAATTCTCCCGCCCCCATCTTGATTCCGGTGATTTTATGCTTTAGAAAACAAGCCCATTGTGATTAAGATCAACCAACTCACCAAATCCTATTTCGCCCGCGAACTGTTCACCGACGTGACCTTTCAGATGAACGCCGGCGAGCGCCTGGGGCTGGTCGGCCGCAACGGCCACGGCAAATCGACGCTCTTCAAACTCATCTTGGGCGAGGAAGAGATCGACTCCGGACAGATTACCATTCCGCGCAACTATCGCATCGGCCATCTCCAGCAGCATCTACGGTTCCATCAGCCGACGATCTTGGCCGAGGCGGCTTTAGGATTGCCGGAGGAAGACGCCCATTCGATTTATAAGGCGGAGGCGATTCTGTTTGGCCTGGGATTTTCCCAGAGCGATCTGGAAAAAGCGCCCGAAGAATTTTCCGGCGGCTTTCAAATCCGCATCAACCTAGCCAAGCTTTTGCTCTCCGATCCCAATCTGCTGCTGCTCGACGAACCGACCAACTACTTGGACATCACCTCGGTGCGCTGGATCGCCCGGTTTCTCACCAATTTCAAAGGCGAGCTGATCTTGATCTCCCACGATCGCGACTTCATGGACAGCGTCACGACCCACACCGCGGTGATCCACCGGCAAAAGATTCGTAAGTTCGAAGGCGGCACCGCCAAAGCCTACGCGCAAATCGTCCTCGAAGACGAGATCCACGAAAAGACCCGCGCCAACGAAGACAAGAAGCGCGCCCACGCCGAAGCGTTCATCAATCGCTTTCGCGCCCAGGCGTCGAAGGCGAAGATGGTCCAGTCGCGCATCAAGATGCTCGAACGGCTGCCCAAGCTCGACGACCTCGCCGAGATCGAGTCGTTGGATTTCGAGTTTCGCTACGCGCCCTTCGCCGCCAAGGCGTTGGTCGAAGCGCGCGATCTGTGCTTCGGCTACAGCCCCGACCATCTTTTGTTCCGCCAGCTCAACCTGTCGATCAACGCCCGCGACCGCATCGCCGTGATCGGCAACAACGGCAAAGGCAAATCGACGCTGTTGAACGTCCTCGCCGGCGGCCTGACGCCGCTCACCGGCGAGATCAAATCTCATCCCGACTTGAAACTCGGCTACTTCGGCCAAACCAACATTCAACGGCTCAATGAAAAGCTGACCATCGAACAGGAAATCGAAAACGCCAACCCGGCGCTGACGCGCACCCAGGTCAGAAATATCTGCGGCACCATGATGTTCAGCGGCGACCTGGCGTTGAAAAAGGTAACGGTTTTATCCGGCGGCGAAAAAAGCCGTACGCTGTTGGGAAAGATTCTCGCCCATCCGTCGAATTTGTTGTTGCTCGACGAACCCAACAACCATCTCGACATGGAATCCATCGACGCCTTGATCGAGAGTTTAGAGAATTTTCCCGGCGCGCTGTTGATCGTCACCCACAACGAAGGAATCCTCCGCGCCCTGGCGACCAAGCTCGTGGTCTTTCATCGCGGTAAAGTCGAGGTCTTCGACACTGGATACGACGAGTTCCTAGAAAAAATCGGCTGGGAAGACGAGGACCAAGGCAAGGGCAAGAGCGCCCAGAAAAAACCCACCACGCGCACCGATCACGACGACAAAAAAGAACGCGCCAAGGCCGAACGCCGGGAAAAAGCCAGAATCGAAAAGCTCGAAGCCGAGATCATCAAGAACGAAACCGCGCTAAAAAAATACAACGACCAACTGATCCTCGAAGCCAACCGCAACAATCTCAACCAAATGCGCGAACTGTCCACCAAGATCAATCAAGTGAAACGCGAGATCGACAGTTTGTATAGTCAGTATGCGGAGTAGTGGCGGCTGAGCGGATTGAGCTCGCCGTGTTTTCACGATCAGGCCTGGAATCGCAGTTGTATGACACAGGTCGCCGTTCCCAGTGGGTGATGGTTCAGTTTGATTGTGGCTCGGGTGCATGGAATGGGAAAGATTTCTCGCTACGCTCGAAATGACACAGTTCGAGCGCTTGTCATCCCGAACGAAGTGAGGGATCTTGCCCATCCGAACCACACCTCCAAGTGATATTCTTGGATCAGGTCCTTGGCGTGTCGATCGCAAGCGATCAAGACGGCAGCTTACATGGAACGGTCTGTCGGCTGTGCCGGCGATAAATGCGAAAGTCAGAATCAGTGGTGAGAATTATCGGATCGGAAAACGTTTCGCTCATACGTGCGAGGCAGGCGTCGGCGAGGCTCATGGGAACGTCGGCATATTTCTGTAAAAGCTTTATGATCGATTCCACGTCGTTGTCCAGGTCGAAGGCCACGATCAGCGCCCGGCGACGAAGCATCTCGATTAGGCTAAGGTCTCCGCGGGCGCCGAGAAGGTGAAAGGCTTCCGATAACACAGCTTCACAAGTGCGCCAGGGTGGAGTGTACTGCGGTGCCATCGTCACCGCCCAATTGTGGTGGAAGTCGCGGCGACTGAGCAAAGCGACCAAGAAACCTGCGTCAACGAGAACGTTTCTCGCCATAGCCCGTGGCTTTCAAATAGCGCTTCTTTCGTGAGCTGAGGTCGGCCGGCAGGCCGCTGACGGAACCGATCAAATCGACAATGGCGTCCAGTGGCGCGGCTTGACGTCGCGTGGGTCGAGCGGCGCGCTGCAAACGCTCGCGAACTACATCGGACTTCGAGCACTTGCGACCGCGCGACTCCCTCTCGATCTCGGCCACCAGCGGCTCTGGCAAACGTACCGTTAACGTTTTCATGGAACGATTGTATTACTGCGCCGCCGGGTACGCAAGACAGTTGCGGCTGGTGCCGGGTCGGGATTGCCTCAGGACTTCTGGCGAAGAGTCGCAAGCCGGTCATTCCGCGCGCTTCGCCGCGCAATGATCCCAAGCGCGTTCGGTCGAAGTCGGCTTGAAGGTTCGCTTGGCGATCTTCTCGGCTTCGTCACGCTCCATGAATATAGGCGTGCCGATTTGCATCGCTTCGGATTGCAGCCGCGCGGACTCCTCCAAGAAAAGTCCCAGCATGCAAACTTCGCGAATCGATTGGCCGACGACGCTGAGCAGAACCACCGCCGGCGAATGAAAATGAAAAACCGCTTTGACATCGGCGCGAGCTTTGTAGATTGCCTGGTGTAACGAAGACTGCGGTACGGCTTTGTCGAAATCGACGAAAAACAATTCGTCACGCTGCACCAGCGCCGGACTCTTGCGCGGCATGAACAGCATCTCGTTGCCGTCGTTGCTGCGCGCGCTCAAATGGGCGAAGGCATCGCTCAGCCCTTCACGATAGATAATCCGCAGCGCGGTGATGAAATCTCTTTTCACCGCGTTGTAGGTTTCATCGCTCATGTTTTGCTCTCCTTCGTCGCGCATCTTAATTGATGGCCGGCTCTGCCCCGCCTAAATTGAGCCTCTCAGTTTTCCTAACCGTCCTACCAGTTCTGGACAACCGGTCGAGAGCGGTTGTAGAGTGGCGGTCGTGAAACTCAACGCTCGAAAAATTCGAAACCCAAGCGTCGACGATGGAGAAACTCCCATGCGCGTTGCTGGCAAATCGTTGTGGCCGATTATCGCGGCTCTGTTGCTGATTGTTAGCTCGCAAGCTTCGCTGCACGCGGCGGCGAGTGGGGACGAGCCATGGAATCGCATTGTCGACGCGGCGAAGAAGGAAGGCCAGGTCAACACCTATGGACTGGAGGACATCACCCATCCGGCGATTATCGAAGCGTTCAACAAACGCTATCCCGAAATCAAGGTGGTGAGCGTTCTCGGCCACACAGAAATGTTCCAACGCATCGTCGCCGAACGGCGCGCGGAAAAATATGTCGCCGATGTGTTCTCGTCCGGCCCGTCGATCTTGCGCCAAGCATACGCGGCTAAGTACCTGCAGCCGCTCCGGCCGATTCTCCTGCTGCCCGAAGTGACCGACACGAGCAAATGGTATAGCGGTAAACATATCTGGAGCGATCCGGAGGAAAAATATCTGCTGCTTTTCGAGGGCACTCTGAGCTCGGCAAGCATCGCTTACAACAGCCAAAAGCTGACCAACCCCGATGAGCTGCAATCCTATTGGGATATCGTTAAACCGAAATGGAAAGGCAACATCGTATTCTTCAACGACGGGGCGGGGGTAACGATTCCGACGCCGATGCTGGCCCTCTATTATCACGAGCAGGTGGGGCCAAAATATCTCAAGACGCTATTCGAAGACATGGACATAACTCTTTCGCGCGACCGGCGCCAGTCAACCGACTGGCTCGGCAGAGGCAAGTTCGTTTTGTGTTTTCTCTGCCGCGGCGTCGAGGAGGCGCAAAAGATCGGCATTCCTGTAGAGAATCTTCGCGGCGATCAACTCAAGGAGTCCGGCGCGTTGGGCAGCGGCAATAGCAGTGTGCTCGGATTCTTCGACAAAGCGCCTCATCCCAACGCCGCGATTGTGTTCATCAACTGGTTCCTCTCGCGGGAAGGGCAGTCCACCTGGCAAAGAGTGTTAAACAAAATCGTCCTCAACCCTTCGGACTCCATGCGCATCGATATCGCCAAAACCGACGTGCTCCCTGGCTACCGTCGCGTCGAGGGTAAACAATACCAAGTGCTCGGCTATCTCGATCCCAAACCGGTGACCAAGTTTTACACTGAGTTGCTGAGCAAAGTGGGAATGGACAAAGGCAAGCAGTGACGTGTTGTGCAGACATGCTAGAGCCCTCACCCCTGCCCTCTCCCATCGGAATGGGCGAGGGTGTCGGAAACGGTTGAGACAATCACTAGCATGAGCTGCGCGAGTTCCCTCGCCCGCTTTAGCGGGAGAGGGCTAGGGTGAGGTCAACGTAACTAAGGAGGAACCATGGCAATCATCGATGCCGACGCGCATGTCGTCGAGTCGGAGCGGACTTGGGATTTTATCGACGAAACGGAGCGCCAGTTCGCGCCGCGGGTGATGGTCTTCAAAGATCATGGCGGCGATGGTTCAGGGAAAAGCGGCACCGATGAGTTCTGGAAAATCGGCGGCCGGGTGTTCGTCAAAGGACGCAACATCGGCCACGACACGCCGCGGGAAAGCCGCGAGATGGAAAACATCAAGGCGCGGCTGAGCCACATGGATGAACTGGGCATCGATGTCCAGGTTCTCTATCCGAGTCTCTTCTTAAGAGCGCTGACCAATTTGCCCCACGTCGATACCGCGTTGTGCAGAAGTTATAACCGCTGGTTGGCGGAGATCTGGCGCGCTGGCAACGGCCGTTTGCGCTGGGTGGTGATGCCGCCGCTCAATTATATCGACACGGCGATCGAAGAGTTGAACTTCGCCAAAGCCAACGGCGCTTGCGGCGTCTTTATCCGCGGCGTCGAAGGCGACAAGCTGCCCACCGATCCCTATTTTTATCCGATCTATCAAGAAGCCAGCCTCCTGGCCATGCCCATCTGTGTCCACGCGTCGGCGGGCAATCTCGACATGTTCGATATTTTTGGCCGCGGCTCCAGCCTGGCGCAGTTCAAATTCGGTCCGGTAAATCTGTTTGGCAGTCTGATCACCTCGGAGCTGCCGCGCAAGTTCCCCGATCCAAAGTGGGGCTTCATCGAGGTCAGCGCCGAGTGGCTGCCTTAAGGAACCTCTGAACAACTGCCCTGGAAGCAGGGCAGCGGAAGATAGATCGTTTTTTTCGTAATGAGTTACAGTTTTTGCGAAGTTATATCAGATTACATTTTGCTCTCGTGGTTAATAGGGTCCTTAGTTTTGCCTCGATTTGCCC